>JANXNT010000880.1 GCA_025353985.1 Limnoglobus sp. | reverse complement strand
AGTCGTGGCGAGTCTTCGCATCACTCCAGCCGCACGAACCGTCTTTAGAAGACTCATGACGATCCGCAATCGCGGAAGGTGAACGTCCCTCGCTAGCGCGTCGGGCTAACGGGATCAGAATTGTTTGCCTGACATGCGGCTCATACCCGTCTCCGTGCCAGTGCCGCAGCTTCAACCACATCCCACGAAACGACACCGTTCGGATTGGCTTCCATTTTTGCCAACCGGCGATCCAGTTCCGCTTTCAACTCGTCGCTCAGTTCTGGCTTCGCCGTGTCGTTTGCAATGCTGTCGAGGATCGTTTGAACCAGTTCAATTCGCTCGGGTACGCTGAGGCACATGATCGGTGCGAGGTCGATTGTCGATGTCATGGCTGCTCCTGTTGGTGTTTTACATCTCGCGGTAGGAAATCAGACAATCCACTCCCGTTAGCCCGACGCGCTAGCGAGGGATTGTCATCGTCACTGCAATAGCGTGCAGATCATTGTGGGTTCCCCCTCGCTAGCTAACAAGACGAATCAAAGAATCCCGATCAAATCATAATCTCAGTATATCACGCCACTTCGGGGCCGAAACGGTAGCCGTCTTGGATCGGGTAGCCGCGCAGGAACTCGGAGGTCGTCTGGCGCTTCTTGCCGGCGGGTTGCAGTGCGAGAATTTCCAATACGCTGCGATCTTGCCCGCACCGCACGAAGAACGATTTCGGAAACTTGTCGTCGGTGAAGATCGTACCCGGTGGCGCGTCCGGAACGGAACGCATCGGGAACGGCACGGTGTCGCAGATCATGACGCGCATCGGCTCTTTGCCGCGTCGATGGAAGAAGGTGTATGCAGTTGGCCACGGTTGCATCGCGCGAATGTGGCACGCGACTTCATCGGTGGATTTCGTCCAGTCGATCTCGCCCATTTCCTTCGTCAGCTTCGGTGCTTTCGTAACGAGCGTGGCATCTTGTGACGTGCCCGTTACGGGGCCGATTTTCAGTTGTTGCACCACGTTTAGGCACAACTTTGCGCCGAGGGGTGCGAGTCGCGTTTCGAGTTCGCCTGCGGTTTCGTGCGGTTGAATTTTCAGCGATTCCTGCGCGAGCATCGCACCCGAATCGAGGCCCGGCGTGATGCGGATAATCGTCACGCCGCTTTGCGTTTCGCCCTTCCAGATGGCGTACGCCACGGGGGCCGCGCCGCGATACTTCGGCAACAACGATGCATGCACGTTGATCATGCCGAGCGACGGCGTGGCGATCACATCGGGCTTCAGAATCTGGCCGTATGCCGCGACCACGACGAGATCGGGCGCGAGCGCCTGAAGTTCGGCGAGGCCTTCCGGCGAGTTGAGATTCGCGGGCTGAATAACGGGGATGCCGTGCGCGGCCGCGATAGTCGCCATGCCCTCGCCGACTTGCCGCGACGCGCCGGTACGCCGCCCCGTCTCGCGGTCCGGTTGCGTGACGAGGCCTACGACATTTTCGCCGCCGGCGATCAGCGCCGCAAACGTCGGCTCCGCGAACGTGCCGGTGCCCATCATGACGATCTTCATTCGGTGGAATCCTCGAACTTAGAGGCGGGCTTCGAGGTCCGGGTACAGGCCTTTTTTCTGATCGTCGTCGAAGTCGGCGATGAAATCTTCGATGTACCGCTTCGAACTCACCTTCGCGAGCAGGCCCATTTTGTCGATGAACACGGTGCCGTGCAGGTGGTCGATTTCGTGCTGCCAGATGCGGGCGGATAGCCCCGAGCAGATCATTTCCTTGAGCTGGCCATCGAGCGAATAGTATTGCACCTTGACCGTTTTCGCGCGGCGAATGTCTTGGTACAACCCCGGAAAACTGAGGCAGCCTTCGCGGTCCTTGTCGATGCCTTTTTGCTCGACGATGACGGGGTTGATCGCCACGAGTTCCATTTCCTTCGTGGCCGCCTTCCCGGCAAAATTGATCACAATCATCTGATAATCGAGGGCCACTTGCGGTGCAGCCAACCCGAGGCCCTCGTGCCGGTACATCAGTTCGAGCATCTGCCCCGCCGTCAGTTGCACGTCTTTATCGATGCTCGTAACGGGCTTGCACTTGCGCGCAACGCGGGGTGAGGATAGTTCACAATCTTCATCGGCACTTCCGGCGGAATGTTCTCGGTAATCCAGAAAGTGAATTATAGGGCAAGTGGAACAGTCCGATACTTTTCATGGCTTCGGTCGCCGCCGGCGGTCGCTCAACGATCACTTTGCGGGTGCGGTTTTGGTGGCGAGTCGCGTCAAGTCGGCCCCGCGTAATGCGCCTTCGACGAGGTCCGGCAGCCGTTGTGGAGTACAGGCGAAACAGGGGATGCCGAGTGCGGCGAGTTTGCGGGCGAGGCTTTCGTCGTAGCATGGCGCGCCGTTGTCCGAGAGCGCGAGTAAGCACATCGCACGCACCCCGGATGCGGCCATCTCGCCGAGTCGGCGCACGAGTTGTGCCTGGTTGCCGCCCTCGTAAAGGTCGGTGATCATGATGAACAGCGTCTTCTTCGGATCGGTGATGAACTTCTCGCAATAGGCCACCGATTTGTTGATGTCCGTGCCGCCGCCGAGTTGAATGCCGAACAGCATATCGACGGGGTCCGTGCCGCACTGTTCAGTGAGGTCCACGACTTCCGTATCGAACGCGATCACGTGCGTATCGAGCGCGGGCAAGCTGGCGAAAATCGAACCGCAAATCGCGCCGTACACCACGGAGTCCGCCATCGAGCCGCTTTGGTCGATATCGACGATGACGGTCCACGTGTTCGAACGTTGTGCCCTGCTATAGAAGTAAACCCGCTCCGGAATGATCGTGCCGAGTTCGGGGTTGTAGTTCTTCAAATTACGGCCGATCGTCCACTTCCAGTCGATCGCCGATGCGCTCGGAATCGGCGAATGCTCTTTGCGATTGAGTGCCCCCATGATCGCCTGACGCAGCCGTTGTTCGAGTTTCTTTTTGACTTCCTCGACGACGGCCGACACCACGATGCGGGCGGTCTCTTTGGTGCGTTCCGGTATGCGGCCCCTCAGCGACATCAGCACACCCACGAGTTGAATGTTCGGCTGCACGCTCTTCAACGTCTCCGGTTCGAACAATAGCTGTGTGAGGCCCTTACGCTCGATTGCATCGGTCTGGATGACAGAAACGACGTCTTCTTTGAAGTACGTGCGAATGTCGCCGAGCCATTTGGCGAGCCGCGGCGCGGATGCACCCAGCCCGGCGGATCGTTGTTTGGGCGCGTCGTCGTCTTCGGGAATGTCATCGTAAATCGCCGCAAGTGCGGCATCCATTTCGGAGTCGCCGCCACCGAGCGAGCACCCGCCCATATTGTCGAGCGACGCTTGCGAGTCTTTGCCGAGGATCAACCGCCAACGGCGAAGTTGCTCGGGATCAGTTGTTTTTTGCATGTTAAATGTCGTCGAAGTTGAATTCGTTCAGGTCGGTGAGCGTTTGCTCCTCGACTTCGGTCAGCGGGTTTGCGAGGGCTTCTTTTGCGGCATCGGCATCGACGCCCCAATGCTCGGCGAGGTTCTCGCAAATCTGCCGTTTCTGGTGCGGTGCGAAGCCACCGAATGCCCTTCGCAGAAAGACGATCGCGCGTTTGAACTGGTCGTCGTCCAGCGATTGCACGTACCCGGCCAGTTCTTGCCAGAGCGGTTGGCGGGCGAGTAGCGCGCCGCGGTTCCGCATCGAAAGCCCCTCGAACCAACCGGCCCCGAGGTCGGCGGGGATGCCGGGCGATAACCGGCGCGAAACTTCGCGGGCCAAATCTTCGGTCGCCATCAGACCGCGTTCGAGCAACACCGCACAGGCGTAACCCGATAGCAGCGGGTTGCGGTCGTCGGCATCGGAGAGTTTCCGCAGCCGTTCGATCCAGAGTTCGCCATCGACGCGCTCGTGATGTTCGAGGCTGATGCGGTTCAACTCGTCGATGGCCACGACCAACACTTTCGCCGCTTGATTGTCGCACGCCGCCGCCGCGTGGAGTGCGAGCGCGCCTTGCACGAAGAGTTCGTCGATTAGCGGAAGTAGTGGCGATGGATCGAACTTGCGAACGTCGCCGTAGCGCGTGACGAGGCTGAGCCGCGATGCGGCATGGGCGATCGCTTTCAGGTCCGAACTTTGTGCGGCCAGTTCTTGCAGTTTCGCCCGCGCCATGTCCATCGATTTCGCGAGTTCGCAGAGGCACGCATCGCGGACGATATCAGAGGCCGCGTCGATGCCGGTGGCGGCTTCGAGGAGTTGCTTGAAGCGGAACGCGGTCGCCAGTTCAACTGTCTCACCGAGCAAAACAGCTTCCACCAAAGCGATTTCGCCTTCCGGACTCCACTGCACTTTCCAGCGTTCGGCCCACGTGGCGGCCTGTTGCCCGGACGACAACGGCTTCGCGAAATCGACGCCGAGCACGCGCAGACGATGGAAGAAGGTCGAACGGTTGAGGTCCAGAAACGCCGCTTCTTGCGTCTTCACGTGGCGATTTTCGCGCAGGTCGAGCGTCAGTTCCTCGGCGACGGTCTTCTGATATTTTTCCAGTTTCAGGCGAGACATCAGCCGGTCGAAGTCTTCCTGAATCGAGGTGCGAACGACGCCCTTCGGCAGTGTCCCGATCGCGGTGCCGACGTTGACGTGCTGAAGTGCGAGCGCGACGGTCGAACGGTCGCCGTGGCCGACAAGCGTGACGGCGGCGTCTTGCAAGTCGGCGAGCGTCGGCGCGGCTCCGTCGTTCAGTGCGGCCAAAGTGCGCGCGAGCCGTACGCCTTCGATGACCTCCGCCGTCGAGCGATGCGTGCCGGCCGCGCGGAGTTGCCGCACGACTTCGGACAGGTAGCGGTGCGGAAGTTCGTCGAGCTTCCCCGCACTCATCTGCTCCCAAACTTGCTCGAAGTACGCGGGGGCACGGTTGCCCGCACCGTACCCGGACTGGCTCGATAGTTTGAAATACGAGTATGGCATCAGCGTCAGTTTGCTCGAACGTCGCCGCAGCGTGGCGAGTTCGGCATCGGTCATCGCGGGGAGTTCGGGGCCGAGTACCGGCGCGTGAAACGCACCGACAACGACGACGACATGCTCGGGCTTCACGCCGCCGTCCAGCACTTCGCGAATCCGCCGCCGCATGAACGCCTCGCGAACGAGATTCTCCGCACGCCACACGGGCGTGTCGGTTTCGTCGCGCAACGCTTCGCCGAGAGCGTATGCAGCGGCGCGGTAACTATCGGGCGATTGATTATGCTCGAAGCGACGCTCCCAGTACGAGTCGTAATCGGACTCGCCGCAGCGCTCGGCGATCCGCTCGTAGATCGATCGCTCCGGTTCGGGCCGCCACGCGGGGGTGGGCGGTTCGGCGGTCGTTGCGGCTTTCTCGCGCTCCCGGATAAAGCGTTCGAGTTCGACATCTTGTAGCCCAAGAAAGATGTCCGATGGCAAGTCGATGAACTCGGCGCGTGCCCGATTCTGCTTCGCCCAAACGAGCGCCTGATACTCCGGGCTGTACGTGGCCAGCGGATAAATCAGCGTACGCACGGGTACGGCATCGGTGTATGCAAGGATCGCCACCGGGGGTTTCGTACCGCTGCGCGTAAGGTCCGGGATGAGCACGTCGGCGTCGGTCAACCCCTCGATCAGCACGACCTTCGGACGGATCGCGTCGAGCGTGGCGCGGAGGTGCCACGCCCCACCGGGGGAGAGGTGCCGAACCCCGAAGATGTGGATGCCGGCCGCACTCACGAGTTGTGCTCCGAGCAGGCCGTGAACAGCGGTCGCCAATCGGCCCCACGCTTTTTCAGCACGTTCGACAGATACTCCTGCCAAACGACTTTGTCTTTTTCTTCGTCCTTCACGACCGCACCTTGCAGGCCCGCGGCCAAGTCGTGTGCGGTGACTTCGCCGGTGCCGAAGTGCCCGGCGAGTGCCATGCCGTTGGCGAGTACGGAGATCGCCTCGGCGGTCGAAAGCACGCCGCTCGGCACCTTGAGTTTGTTCTTGCCGTCGAGTGTCTGCCCGGCGCGCAACTCGCGGAAGATCGTAACGATCTGCGTGACGGCTTCCTCCGCAGGTGGCGCGGCTTTCAGCTCCAAGTTCGTGCCGAGTTCCTGCACCCGTTTGCGAACGATATCGACTTCGGTTTCCAGCGTGGCGGGCGTCGGCAGAATCACCATGTTGAAGCGGCGTTTGAGCGCAGCGGACATATCGTTGACACCGCGATCGCGGGTGTTCGCGGTCGCGATGATCGAGAAGCCTTTGGCGGCGGGCACTTCGGTTAAAAGCTCGGGTACCGAGATGCGTTTCTCCGAAAGCAAACTGATGAGCGCATCTTGCACCTCGGCGGCACAGCGGGTGATTTCCTCGAAGCGGGCGAGGCTGCCGGATTCCATCGCGCGGAAGATCGGCGACTTGATCATCGCTTCCGGACTCGGCCCGTGCGCGATCAGCATCGCGTAGTTCCACGTGTAGCGAATCTGTTCTTCGGTGGTGCCTGCGGTACCCTGCACGACCTTCGTCGAATCGCCGTTGATCGCTGCCGCGAGGTGTTCCGAAAGCCACGATTTCGCGGTACCCGGCTCGCCCAAAAGCAACAGCGAACGATCTGTCACCAGCGTCGAAATGGCAATCTCAACGAGCCGCCGGAAGCCGATGTACTTCGGCGTGATCGTCATCGTTCCGGCTTTGCCACCAGAGATATACGTCGCCACCGCCCGCGGCGACATCCGCCAACCCGGCGGCCGCGCGTGCGTGTCGGTCTTGATGAGTTGTTCCAACTCTTCCGCGTAAAGTACCTCCACCGGCGCACGCAAAATCCCACGGGGATTTGCTGCCGCGGGGGCCGTCGGTTCGACGTCGTCAGACTTCTTTTTGGCCATGATACGGACGCTCGTTTCGGTGGGTGTGCGGGTTACTTTTTGTCGCGGAGTTCTTGAATCGCTTCGAGCCAGCGGTCGGCTTCGCCGTCTTTTAATGTCGGTACGAACGCTTCGAGTTGCGGGATCGCGGACTTTGGCATCTCGGATATCAGACGCATGTAATAATAGAGTTCGTATCGGTTTTTACCGCTGATCTTCCCGACCGCGGCCAGCAAGGCATCCGTGGCGTACGGGTGCTGAAACCGCACCATCGCGAAGACGATTTCTTGTAGCGGATTATGGTCCTTGGCGGTTTTGATTTTCGCGTCGAACTCGGCTCGCAGGAACGCTTCCGTCGCGGGGTGATTCGCTCGGCCCACCGTGTGGATCAGACTGACGCTCTGAATTTTGACCGCTAAATCGAGCCAACGCGGGTCGAATTCCGTTCGATTTTCATTCCGCCAATACCAGTAGTTCCGGTAACCACAAATCGCATGGATGACGGCTTCTCGCTTCGCGGTGGTGCCGTCTTTGCCCTTTTTCTTCGCGTCGGTTTTCGCCGTCAAATATGGCGCAAATTGGTCGTACATATCAGTAGGTGACAGGCACTGCGTAGCGGCCCCAACAGAGGTATTCAGTCCGTCTGCATCGAATTCCGCGTGGGCGTGGGCAATTACGAGTTGCAGCGACTTCGACCCGTTCGACAGCGAGCGGATCACTTCCTCGACGACATCCGAACCCGAATAATTTTCGCCCTTCACCTTCGCGATCTCGGCACGATTTTTGAAAAGCTCGAGCACGAGCGAGTCGGTGGCGGCGTGGTCTTTATCGGGCAAAGCTCGAAGCAAATACGTGACTCGGGTCGCACGTTCCGAGATGATTTTCTTGTCCTTCAGCGTTGGCAATTCTGCGATGCCGCTGCGTACTTCGGCGATCAACAACGTGGCCAGTTTCTCGCTCTTGCCCTGCACGATCGACTGGATCGCGTGCAGGTGGTCTTTGCCGGTGATCGCTTTCGCGAACAGTGCGACTGCCTCGGGTTCGTCGAGCGTCGATAGCGATTGATATGCCGCCTCGCGAACATCCTGTGCTTTCGCCGAAGCCTGTTCGATTAGAAACGAAAGATCTTCCTTCGCCCGGAGGCAACTGATCGCTGCCACGCGCACTTCTTTCGAGCCAACATCGAGCGCCTGCACGACGAGTTCGCGAGCGCCGACCGGGTCGGCGTTGTGCATCAACTTGAGGCGGCGCGGGTGGCCCTTCGTGCCTTTCGGGTCGTAGCTGTTTCGCAGTTCTTGCAAGATCGATTGGCCGTACGTTGGCAGCACGTTTTTCATCAGAAATTCGGCGATCTCCGAGTACGGATCGTCCAGCCCCGCGAGTGCCGCCCTCACCAAACGCAAGTCGCGGAACGCACCGCGTTCGAAGGCGTCCTTCACGAGTTCGATGCGACCGGAGCCGGTGCTAGTCAGCGCTTCGAGCAACGGCTTGAGGAGCCGCGCACTCGTCTGCACCATCGCGCCGCCGAGGTCGGTCGTCTCGATGCGTTCGAGCGTACCCGCCAGCCCGGTTTCGCCCTGCGTATAAAGCACTGCCGACACGATCGACGTAAGTTCGAGCAGACTCTCGGCCGACTTATTCTCCGGCCCCTCGACGACGGCCCGCACGCAATCGGCGACCTTCGCGAACACGGGTGCCTTCGCCCCGGCGGTGTCCAGCGGCGCGAGCAGTTTCTTGAGCCGGAAGTCGCCTTGCGCGACCACACTGCCCGCCACCGCCAACCGGCTGGCTTCGTCGTAGACCTGATTCAAAACGGCGATACTCATGGTCGAACCCCGTCGCAGGAATATGTCTGGGAAAGCGTCACAGCGTCAGCCGAACGACCGCGTTCGTCGTGACGATGCTCAGCGGTTTGATCTGCAATTTTCGCGTGGTCAGATCGTGGCGAAAGCGTGCGATCAGCGTCTGCCCGCTCAGTGCCTCGTCGGGCAGTAACGGCAACAGGTGGCAACTCGCTGGCTCTTCCGCCATGCCGAGATCGGTGAGCACCAATCGCTCGCCCTTCGCATCCTCGGCCACGAATGTGCCATCGACGCGCCCGATCGTTATGAAGTTCAGCGCGAGGATCGGCGTTTTGTCCGCCAACGCCCCTTTCAGCGAACCTTTGACTTCCTTGATCGCCGCCGCAAAATCGGTCTGGCCGTGCCCGCGAATCGTGGCCAGGTCTTTCGGCTCAGCAGGGCGCGGGAGCATGGCGTCCCAACGCACGCGCGGGTTCACGCCGCCGGGGTACACGCACAAGTCTTTGACGCACGCCACCTGAAAGAAACTATCTTCGCTCTTGATGTGCTTCGCGGCTTTGTATGGTCGCAATGTCTGCGTAACGCGGATGCGGCCATTGCCTAGCGTCATCCAGATTCCCGTGTCGATGAACTCCTGGCGGGCACGGTCGTCGTGAGAATTGAACGCGAGTTGCACGAGTTCGGTATTGGCTTCGACCAACCCGGCGGCTTTCAGTTCCGCGAGTTGCCACGCATGACCGAGCCACGCGGCAATTGCGGTATCGGTGGGCACGGGCAGCGCCGGGTCTTCGAGCCGCTTCGAAAGGTACGCCCGGCCCTGCTTGATAATTGCGTGCAGCCGACAAAGTTGATCGAGAGCCTCGGTGTGGATGCGTTCGGCTTTGCCACCGGTTTGGTCGGTGAACTTGCCATCCTCATCGGAGAACAATTGCGTGTAGCGGTGAAGTGCGGACCGCCCACCGGGAATATACGCATCGCCGAGTTGGTTCGCCTGTTTCTCGACATCGGCGGCCAACTTCGCGTTCATGTTGCCGATACCCAACCGCACGAGATCGTGCGTCAGTTTTTCCAGAACATCGATGCCCGAAAGTTGTGCCTGAATCTTCTTGCCGAGCGCGGCCTGGTTCACGACCTTCGGCGTCTCGGCATCAACGGCTTTCTTCTCGACGCGGGCAGTCAGCTTCTCGCGTTTCGCTTGAAGGTCCAGCGGTACTTCGGCGACGGTGAACGGCTTCTTTTGGCCGTAAGCGTACATCAGTGCCAAACACTGTTTGCACGGGAGTTGCCGGCTGGGGCAGTTGCAACGGTGCGTCGGCTGGTCCGCACGGGTGAAGTCGCACGAGATTTTGTACGGCAGTTTGCCACTGCCCTGGCATTCGCCGAAGATCAAATTGCCATCGTCCGAAATGTGCAAATTCGCCATCTTGTTCTTGGCGACCAAACCGCGACCATTCTTGGCCGCATCTGCGTTCGGGGCCGCAGAATCCACGTAGGCATCGTCGATTGCGATCATTCGTCCGCTCCGGGTGTAACCGTAAGGCGGTTGAGAGAAGTAATGAGTTAGGGAAGTATCTACGCGGCACGGCAGTCGGTTGCAATGTCGGTGGGCGACTTCGCTTGGGATTGCAGCGATTGGGAAAATGCCCTAACTTGCGTGCGAACTGAGAATTCTCTGCGAAGGAGTCGCATGTCACGGGCAATGGACGCCCCCAGTCGGATGGCTATCGCTGTTGCCGCTTTGGTGGCGATGGTCCTGCGTGCCCCGCGTTTGGTGCTGGCACTCGGGGCGGCGGCCATCGCGGGTTCGATTTGGCTTTCGTACGCCAAACTCGAATATCACACGCAACGCAACGACCTTCTGAGTGCAGAAAAAGAGTGCCAGAAGCAATGGCAGAAATACCTGGACGCCTTCGGCGATGACGACGACATGATCGTGGTCGTGAAGGGAACGGATCGCAAGCGGATGCAGGCGGCTGCGGACGATGTCGCCGCCGAACTTCAGAAGCGATCCGATTTGTTCGACCGCGTTTTTCACAAAGTCGATCTACGGCCGCTCCACCCGCGCTCATTGCTGTACTTATCGCAAGACGACCTCGCCGCCATCGATAAACGCCTCGATGGCATGTCTCCGCTCCTCGGTCGCTTCGGGGATGTCAGCTGGCAGGCACTTTCATTGCAAGCACTGCTCGCGCAGGCGACGGTGGCAGCCGAAGGCAAACAAGCGGGCCGTACTTTATCTAAAGCGGATAACGACCTGCTCGCGCAACTGCCCGCGATTTTGCAACAAGCCTCGGTATCGTTGCAAAACCCGACGGATTACCAAAACCCGTGGGCAGTGGGTGGGCGTCGCGATGAAGGCCGTACGCTCACCGAGCCGCAATATTTTTTCACGCACGATGGCGCACTCGCGCTCGTGTTAGCTCGCCCGAAAAAAGCTCTGGAATCGTTCACACCTGCGAAGGTGGCGTGCGAAGCGGCACGGGCGATTCTTGCCGATATGCGTTTAAAACACCCCGGTCTGACATTCGGCCTAACCGGTTTGCCCGTCCTCGAAACCGATGAGATGGTCGCCTCCGACGAAGACTCGACATTCGTCTCGTGGCTCGCGCTCATCGGCGTGGCACTGCTGTATCTCGTAGTCTATCGCGGGTTCCGCTATCCGCTGCTCACCGTTGGTACGTTGTTGGCTGGGACCGCGTGGGCGCTCGGTTGGGCCACGCTGACCGTCGGCCATTTGAACATCCTTTCGTCGACCTTCGCAGTCATGATTATCGGCATGGGCGATTACGGCGTACTCTGGGTAGCCCGCTACGACGAAGAACGCCGCATGGGGCGAAGCCCGCACGATGCCGCAATGGAAACCGCACGCCATGCGGGGCCGAGTATCGTGACGGCAGCGGCCACGACATCGCTCGCGTTCTTTGCCACGATGGTAGCCGACTTCAAAGCCGTTGCGGAACTCGGCTGGATCGCGGGCTTCGGCGTGCTGTTCTGTGCGCTCGCGTGCATTACCTTGCTACCGGCGTGCATCGTTTTGCTCGAAAGGCGTTCGGCGAAACTCCACGTCAAAGATAACCCGAACATCCTCGCGTTCCCGGCGGCGGGGCGGCCATTCTTTCCGTATTTGTCGTCGCGGCCACGTTGGGTGTTGGGCATCGGTATCGGCATCGCGATACTTTGTGCGGGGTTCGCGGGGCGAGTCACGTACGATTCGAATTTGTTGAACATGCAAGCCGATGGCCTCGACTCGGTGAATTGGGAACGCGAACTGATCGAACATGCCGCCGGTGCCACGTGGGATGCGCTGAGCATTGCGAAAAGTCGCGAAGAAGCGATCGCATTGCGGGCGAAGTACGAGGCACTTCCCGGGGTCGGTCGCGTCGTCGATGCCGTCGTGCTCGTGCCATCGGATCAAGATCAAAAACTGATAACACTGTCTACGATTCAAGCGAAATTGTCGCGGTTGCCGAGTATGTTGCCCGAACCGATGGCGACCGACCCGAGTAGCCTGCAACGGATGCTCGACCGATATGGGCAATTGCAACCGGCGGCGATCCCCGCCACGATCCGCACGGAATTAACGCAGCCCACGGCAGACGTTCGCATCAAAGAATTCGACCGCCGATTGAAAGCGGACCTGCTCGCCGATCTGCGGTTGTTGAAGGAAGTCAGCCAGCCTAAGCCGATTGCGGCTCACGAGTTGCCCGCAGAGTTTCGCGAACGCTACATCGGCAAGAATGGCGAATATCTCGTGCGGGCCTTCGCGAAAGAATCGCTATGGGACTTCCCCGCACTCGAACGCTACACCGATGCCGCAAAGACCGTCGACCCCGAAGCGACGGGGAAATCGTATCGCACGCTCGAAGGTTTACGGCAGATGAAAAATGGCTTCGAACGAGCGGGGCTGTTCGCGATTATCGTCATCGTCATCGTGTTGTGGCTCGATCTGCGTGGGTTACGGCCGCTGTTGTGCGGGCTGTTTCCGCTCATCATTGGCATCGTGGCCACGCTCGGTGTCATGGGCTTCGCGGGTATCCCACTCAACCCCGCGAACCTCATTGCGCTACCGTTGATCGTCGGCGTCGGCGTCGATAACGGCGTACACGTTCTGCACGATTACGCGGAAAAAGCACCCGGAAAACTCTATCGCCTCGGTGCGGCCACCGGTCGCGGCATCGCCGTCGCGGGCTTAACGACGATCCTCGGTTTCGGCACGCTCATCCTCGCACGGCACCGCGGCATGGCCAGCCTCGGCCTCGCGCTCACGCTCGGCGTCACCTTCTGCATGATCGCCGCACTCGTGTTATTGCCCGCACTCTTACGATTGTTCGACGAACGAAAACTGCAATCCGAGACTTCCGCAAAACCCGCGATCTCCCGCGAACGCATCACCGCATCGTAAACGAACAGATCGCCGCCCATCGCCAGTTCACGCGCATTTTGTTAGAAAGCCTGTACCATTCGATCCGCCGCGTCTCATTCGAGGTTGCTATGCCGCAAATTGCGATTTCCAACAGCAAAGGTCGCGACGCTTCGGTGGTGGCCGAGAGTGTTCGCGTGCCGATGCGGATGTGGTGGATCGATGTCGAAGATCGCGTCGCGACTTCTGCGAAGATTCTGAAAGGCACGATCGACCGCGATTACGATGCCCTTCTGCAAAAGTATGGCACGCCGGAAAAAGTGGCGGAAGCGATTGCGGATACGGACCCCGAGATCGACCTCGAAAGCGTCGGGCGATACTTGCGCGAAACCTCGCGGGTGTACGTGAACTCGGAGCGCCAAGTCGTATATGGCGTCAACCAAGTCGAAGTCGTTCGCAACCCCGATGGTAGCGAGAAACTTCGCCGCCCGAAGAAACTGCCGGTGCCGAACGTGTCTCCGGATCAGCCGTTGCTATACAGCGGTAAACTACTCGCGAAGAAAGACGTGTTCAACAAGTTCGTCATGGTCAGCAAGTTGCAACTCGTTCACATTAACGGCCTGACGTACGACTTCCTGTTCGACATCGCGAAGGAACTCGAAGCCAAACAAAGCCTGCTTTTGCTCGGCGCGGGGCCGAAATCGAACCTTCCACTGATCCTGCGACGCGGGGCGACGGCGTATCGCGGCTTCCTCGAAGGCCGCACGCGCGGCAACGAATATTTGCTGTTGTTGCACCTGTCGAACATCGAACTCAAGGCACCCGAACCGCCTGCCCCGGTCGTGTAATCGCGTTCGTTTGCACCCGCAAGACCAACACAATTGCAGAGGACATCATGAGTCTCGTTCGCAAAGATAAGCTGGAAATCAAGCTCGCGGGCTACTCCGTTGGCACCCCGGCGGCGCTCGTCGATCCGACGCTGCTTACGCGGACGCAAGATTACAAACGGCACACGGCATCGCGAATGATCCCGCTCGAAGCCGCGGATGTGCCGAAGCGGTTGTCGTCAGCAGACTATCACGTGACGCTGAAAATCGATGGCGAGTTCAGCGTGCTGGCGTACGAAGATGGCGAGGCGATCCTCGTCAATCCGGGTGGCACCGTTCGCGCCGGTTTGGCACTCGAAAAAGAAGCGGCAGACAAGCTCAAAGCGGCGGGCATTCAGAAGGCGCTCTTCGCGGGGGAACTGTATTACTCGCGGCCCGATGGCAAACGCGGGCGCGTTCACGATGTGAGCCGCGTCGCCCGCCAACCGGCAACGAAAGCCGAACTCGACGGCCTGCACTTCGCGCCGTTCGACATCATCGAAATCGACGGCACGCCGCCGACGGCCGTCTTTCGCGACACGTGGGCCAAGCTCGAAACGCTCTTCAAAGGCTGCACGCGCGTCGTGTTGCCAGAGGCGCACTGGATCAAAGACGGCGGCGACATTGCCAAGCAGTTCAAGGCGTGGGTGAACGGCGGGGCCGAAGGGTTGATCGCCCGCAGCGATAGCGCCGGCATGTTCAAAGTGAAGCCGCGACACACGCTCGATGCCGTGGTGATCGGCTTCACCGAAGGCGTCGACGATCGCCACGGCATGATCCACGATTTGCTACTCGCGGTGATGCGGCAAGACGGCTTCTTGCACGTGCTCGGGCACGTCGGTGGCGGCTTCACTGAACAAGATCGCCGGGCGTTCCTCAGCGACCTCAAAGACTCAGTGACGGCGAGCGAATACGTCGAAGTCAACGACCAAGTTGCGTACCACATGGTGCGACC
>JANXNT010001270.1 GCA_025353985.1 Limnoglobus sp. | reverse complement strand
AACGTGGCCGCGTAGATTCGCACGAACCGTGGGGGTCGATTCGGCCGAATTGACCAGGCCCACGTAAACGAGACCGTTGTGGAACTGCACGGCATAGGGACGCACATCGCTCGCCGCCGCACCCGCTGGGGTCGGCACGTCGTATGCGCGAATATTATTCGTGTCGGGTAATCCACTCGCCAGCACGGGGATCACGTATAGCCGTTTGTCGGCCAAGTTCATCACGAACACCTTCGTGCCGTCATCGCTGACGTCGAGGCCGCCGAGTGACGTCTTGCCGACCGCATTCCAACCCGTGTCGCCACCATCGGTATCGTAGTCGTAACCGACGGCACTTCGGCCGTTGATGTATGCCGAGAAGGTGCTGAGCGTATCGACCGTGAACGTGACGTTCGTGTTGCCGACCTTGGCAGTCGCGCCTTGCAGGTTCAACCAGGTGCTGGCCGACGTCACCTCGTTCGCCGCATTGGTTTGTGGCAATGCGCCGGTGTAGATTGCACCCGGTCCGCCAGGGCCGAAGCCCGAGTGACGCTTCGTGAACGCAGCGGCATAGAAGCTTTGTTGAGTGCGGTTGTAACCGAGGCCCCACGTCGTCCCGACTTGTGCCGCCGGAATCGCAACGGCGCGTTCGCCGTTCTGCGGCGAATTCGAATTCGCCGGGACGGACTGATCGATCGAACCGGCACTGTATGGGAAACTGAGAATAGCAGGGATGGCTTGATCGGCACCGACGGCGGAGCCGAAGAAATACTGGCTGGTGAGGAGCGTCGGATTCGTGCGGAAATACTCGGAAGATTTGATGATCCCGAGGCTCGCCGTCGTCGAGCCATCGGTGACGAACTGCGTCGAAGTGCCGCTATTGGCACCGTGCGGTCCGTATGTGAAACCAATAGGCAAGCTGGTAAATTCAAGTCGGTACGGTTGGCCGGCTGCTGTCAACGAACTCGTCCATGCACCGGAAGCGTTCGAAACGACTTGATCGACTTTGCCACCCGCCGAGTTGAATACCGTCACTTTCACATTCGCAACGCCAATATCGACCGCCGTCGCAACCGTTCCCGGCGCTGCGGGGTTGGCCGTACCACCCGAGTTCGGGATCGTCGCGGCCTTATCGAAGCTGCCATTCGCACTGTAATCTTGAAAGACAAACCCACTGACCGAGGGGATGTCGCGGTGCTCCAAAACGAGTGCTTCTAACTTCGCTCGCTTGGGAAGCGCCGCAACAGAGGTACGGAGTGTCGGGCGACGGAAAAAGCTCCGTGAACGCCGAGCAAAAAAGGAATCTTGGGCCATGATTCAAAACCTCTCAGTGGATGAAACTCTCAAGTTGTGCGTTTGAACCGCTGTCGAAACCAAAACAATCGACGCTGATATATTAACGCTGTCTGTAATTAAACGAATTCCAAGGCTACGCGGATATGCGATCTTCCGCAAACATTCTGGGTTTCCCACAAGCCCCGCATTGCGCGACTGGCGCATACTGCCTAATCGATATATGCTGCCTGAGCTCGATCCCTGATTTGTTGTTACATCGCGTTATTCCGGCGGAATCCTGATTGCACCTGCGCGACCAACGGGAAATATTCACGACGGCTATCGCAAAGCCGATTCGACCCTCGTTGAAAAACGGATCGCCAAGATGCTCACAACGTTCCCATTCGCTATCGCACGGACTTTCAGACCGCGCAAGAAGATTCCCGCCATAGCTTTGACGGTTGATCATTGCGGATGGATTAGGCAAATGGCGACGATTTCCAGAAATTTCCGCCAGATATACGTGAACGTGTTGCGTAAGATAAGCGACCGTAGCAACTCGTAAACAACCGTTTACACAGGAATCGCGTCTTTCGCTTGGAGGCCGAACGAACGTTTTGCAACTCGGGGTTTACAAGTCGCGATTCCTTCGGCATATGCCTGTCGTTCCTCGAAGAACCACCCGTCGGATGCCTACTGGCGGGACTGTTACGCACTTGGGGAAGTGCGGGCACCTCGAAGGGGAACGCGTAAGGGGGCGGATTCCATGAACCGAATTGGGGCTTGGGGCCTAGCGTTTGCGGTCGGCATTGCGGGCGCGGGGGCGCTGGCTGCGGCCGAACCGACAACGGGGCCAAAAGTAGCGGACGCGAAGCCGTGGTACCAGCGTCTCACGGGCGGTGGGGCCGATGCGAAAAAGGATGAATCGACCAGTAAAGCGGCGGCGCGGCCATCGATCATCATCGCGCCACTCGCACCCGAAGTCATTTCGGAAGCAGTCAAGGCCGAAGAAACCGCATGCACGCGGCGTCTCGATGCCTGCACGAAACTCCGTCAATTCGCGATCGACAAAAACGACGACAAACTACTCGCGCAAATCGATGATATCGAACGCCAGGCGATCGAGATGTGCCAACAGCGCGTCGCCCGAATGGGCGTAAAAGTCGGCATGAAAACCCGGCCATCGCTCGTGATGGATCGCGAAATCGGCGCAAGCCGCGTGGAGTTGCCGATTATTTCCGCACCCACGCCCGCAAAGATCGGGGGGAAGTGATGAAAAACCTATCGCGAATCATCGGCTCCATCGGCGCGGTCGGGATGCTCATTAGCACCGGTTGCCTACATATTCAGCCAATCGGCCCACTGGCACACGCTCAGGGTTTGCCATCGAACCCGCCGCCAATTGGCTCGAAAGCCGCAGCGGAAGCGACGCGGCTCGAACCGATCCTCCGCGAAGCGCCAAAGCCGACGCCACCCGCAATGTACGTGACGCCCGGCGAGATCACCGCCACGAACGCCGATGAAGCGATGAAGCGGTTGCAACAGGAACTCGAAACGGATCGCCGTATCACGGAGGCGATGCCGCGCTACGCCGAGATTTCCATCGTGAAGTAGCGATTACTTCTTTGCAGTGACGTTGACCGTCAGTGCAACGTCGTTATCGACTTTGCCTTCGCCGTAGGTCATTCCGTAGTCGGCGCGGTTGATCGTGAATTCGGCCTTCATGGTGAAAGTCTCGCCGACTGCGATCTCGGCAGGGAACGTCACTTCTTTGGACTTGCCGAGCAACGTCACGGTGCCCGTAACGGTGTAGCCTTTGTCGCCCTTGGTGATTTTGCTGGTGACGAACTTCGCGGTTTTGTGGTCCTTGACGGCAAAGAAATCGCCGCTTTTCAGGTGGCCCGTCAGCTTCGCATCGTCGGAGTACAGCGAGTCGGTTTCGATGGTCACTTCGATTTTCCACGCATCGTTTTCGTGCGTGACTTCCCCGGCGAGCGTCTTGAACCCGCCCGTGTGCTTGCCGTCTTTCTTGGTGCCGACGAACTCGACCTTCGTGTTTTCGCCGGTGAGTGTGAACTTTTCGCCCGCATTGGCGAAGCCCGACACGATGAGCGCGACCGCGAGAGCGAGGAACGAACGAAACATAAGTGAACTCCTGTTCTATGAGACGTGGTGGTCCGGGATCACACCCGGACAGCATCGCGACACCAGACGGCCAACGAGCGTGGTGTTAAAAATACTCCAGCTGCCTACGTTAAGTCGAGTGAAATCTGAGCGAAATTTGCGACTTGTATCAATCGAGGCAATTTCAGGGCAGCGGAAAGTGGTTCCGACACTTTCCACCGGACCCCTCCGCGTACTCGCCAATATTTCTTCCAGTCACTCGTCACTTCTTCTTGCTCGGGAATTCGAACTTGTCGAACTCTTCCTTCGTGATCTCGCCATCGGCGTTGGCGTCGATTTTGTCGAAGAGCTTGTCGCCGAGCAGTTCGCCGACTTTCCCCGCTTTACCGCCTTTGTCTTTCAAGCGATCTTTCAGGGCGTCGCTGAAGGTTTTGAACTCGTCCTTCGTCACTTTGCCGTCGCTGTTCGCGTCCATTTTCTCGAACATCTTCGTTTTGTCGAGCTTACCCTTCGCGGGCTTCGCATCGGGCGTTTTTTCGTCTTCGTCGCTAGCCACAGTGACTGCGCTGATGAGGCCAAAGATGGCCAGCATGAACAATTTGCGTTTCACGGATCGTTCTCCCATTTGCGTGTCGGCGAAGTGCCGTATCCGATTCAACACGTGACGGGCGGGATTGTTACATTCGCTCGCCCGAACCGTTTCTAAAACTCGACGGTTTTCAGCGACTTGGCACCGGCTCGCATTGGCAGGATCGTCGCGACGATGCCAATGGCGACGCCGACGGGCAGGCCGGCGTAGGCCCACCATGGAAAGCCGACGGTCGTGATTTTCTGGAAGTGCTTCATGACGGCGGCGGCGTGCATCGGGACCGCCATTACGGCCAGGATCACGACGACGTAAAGCAGGCCGACGACCATGTTCACGGTGCCGTTGAAGCCGACGACGATCTTCGACGGGTCGGTTTCGCGGAAGTTCGGCATGTATGCACCGAGGCCGACGTTCAACCCACTCAAACCGATTGCCATCACCGCCACGGTGAGTGCGTGAACCAGCAACCCGGAAATCGAGAAGTTGAGCAAAAACTCGCTGCCGACCACCATCGTTTCCGCGATCAGCACCGAACCGGTGGCGGCGAACGCGAACTTGCCGATCAGGATCTGCTGGCGTTTCAACGGCATCAAACCGAGTATCCAGAACTTGCGCCCTTCGAGCGAAATCAGCGGAAAGATGAATCGGCTGAGGCCCGCGCACAACAGCACCGACGTACCCGCGAGGTTTACCAACCCGAGGATATATTTGTCGAGCACATCGAGGTCGGCGTTGTAATATTGGCGAAAATTGCTCGCGCCGATCAGGATCATTCCGCCAAAAATGAACAGCAACACCCACTGTGTCGGGTCGCGCCGGAATGTACGAAAATCCTTGATAACAAGTACGCGCGTTGGCTTATCGAGATAGAACACGAGCCAGCCCATGATGCGATCGAGCCAGTTGGCCCCGTAGCGTTTCTGGGTGCCGCCGAAGCCAGTGGCGCGATCGAACGCGGTGCGGTATATCCGCGATGCCGTCCATGCGGCGATCAGGAACGCGAGCAGGCCGTTGCACCAGATCATCAACAGTGGCAGGATCATCTCGGCGATTTCGCCCCGCGCCGCCGCCATGATGCCGTTGGTCATCCAGTGGCTCGGCGCGAAGGCACTGCGGGCGAGCGCGAACTGCCCCACGAAGCCTTCGAGTTCATCCTTGCTATTGGAAACCAGCGTCGAACGCGCGGCCACAGCGGTGCGGTACATCCAGTAGCCGATGACGACCGCGAGGACGCCGCCGATTGCGATCAACGCCTGTTTCCGGTTGCGCGGCAAAAAGCGAACGAGCATCAGGCAGACGAACGCTGAGACTGCGCCGGGCAGCAACACGAAACCCAACAGGTACAACGGCAGCAACGGAAAATAGAACCACGGCACGCCCGCCACGAGGCCGTACGCGATGAGGATCGGCATGCCGAGCACGACAAAGCCCCACGACGAAAACGCAACGGCCGCATGGAATTTCGTCGCGAAGATCCGGTCCGCGCGTGCGGGTGTCGTCAGGAGGAAGTTCGCTTCCGGTGCGGTGAACAAGCTGGCGTAAAGGATGATTCCCGTCGAGAAAAGCAACATCACACCGAGCGTGAAGAACATCAGGTCGAATAACCCACCGACGATCAGGCCCTTGATCGGCAGGTTCAAACGAAACAGTTCGTAGAAGCCAAAGTAGCTGAGTCCAAAGACGAACGCAGTCACGAACAGGCTCGTGCCGAGCATCGTAACGAGCCGCACGCGGCCACTTTCGAGCATCGTCTGCAGCCCGTTCCGCCACAATCGCTGCCGCAACGAACGAAACACAGCCGCCTGGTCGGTGGGCATGGCTTTCCTTTGTTTTCGCTTCCGCTCAAGCTTTCAGCGATCCGCTTTCAGCCAAGCCCGGACGGCTGACGGCTGATTGGCTGACCGCTGACTGCTGACCGCACTTTGCCCATGATATTCACTTGCCAGTATTGGCGACTGATCGTGTCGAGGCACGTGAGCCAGCCGCCGTTGTAGGCGTTGGTATCGATACAGATCGTGGTGCCGAGGTCGAGAATTTCGCCGGACTTTTGCGACGTGTGCCCGACGATGACGGTCTTGCCGGAGATGTGGCGTATCGGTTGGGAAGGGTTCAGGAATTCCCAGAACAGCCAGAGTTCCTTTTGTTCGTTCATTG
>JANXNT010001256.1 GCA_025353985.1 Limnoglobus sp. | reverse complement strand
TCCTTGGTAAGGAAGAGGTCATGGGTTCGATTCCCATCAGCAGCTCTCGATGACGACCGGATCGCCGGAAGGCCCGGCGGAACTGTGTCGGATACAGTTTTTTCGATGATGAGATGTGCAGGGAATTCGGTCACCGCCCGTTGGCGGTCGATCGGCATCCGAGATCAAACACCAACTGGTAGACCCAGCGGAGGAACGATGGCGAAGGGTATTTTCGAACGGAACAAGCCACACGTGAACGTCGGCACCATCGGTCACATCGACCACGGCAAAACGACGACCACGGCGGCGATCCTGGCACGCCAGGCGTTCAAGAACAAGCTGAAGGAATTCAAGGATTATTCGACGATCGCTAAGGGCGGGATCGTTCGCGATGCGAACAAGACCGTGACGATTGCCGTTTCGCACGTCGAGTACGAAACCGAAGCTCGCCACTACGCCCACATCGACTGCCCTGGGCACGCCGATTATATCAAGAACATGATCACCGGCGCGGCTCAGATGGACGGGGCGATCCTCGTCGTCGCCGCGAACGACGGCCCCATGCCCCAGACCCGCGAGCACATTCTGCTTGCCCGTCAGGTCGGCGTGCCACGCGTCGTGGTGTACTTGAACAAGTGCGACACGGTCGACGACCCAGAACTGTTGGAACTGGTCGAACTCGAAGTCCGCGAACTGCTGACGAAATACGAGTTCCCCGGCGACGAGATCCCGATCATTCGCGGCCAGTCGAAAGACGCGCTCGAAAACCCGAAGACCGACGGCCCCGGCTCGAAGTCGATTGACGAGCTAATGAACGCGCTCGACACGTACATCCCTGAGCCGAAACGCGAAGAAGATAAGCCATTCCTAATGGCCATCGAAGACGTGTTCAGCATCAAGGGTCGTGGCACCGTGGCAACCGGTCGCGTCGAACGCGGTACGGCCAAGGTCGGCGACGAAGTCGAAATTCTCGGCCTGCGTAAAGAAGTGACGAAGACGGTCCTCACCGGCATCGAAATGTTCCAGAAGACTCTGGACCGTGCGATTGCTGGCGACAACGTCGGCGTGCTGCTTCGCGGTATCGACAAGGAAGGCATCGAGCGCGGCCAAGTGCTTGCCAAGCCAGGAAGCATCACCCCGCACACGCGGTTCGAAGGGAACATTTACGTTCTCTCGAAGGACGAAGGCGGCCGTCACACGCCGTTCTTTAGTGGTTACAAGCCACAGTTCTACTTCCGCACGACCGACGTTACGGGTAGCATCACGCTCCCCGAAGGCGTCGAAATGTGTATGCCAGGCGACAACGTCCGCGTCATCATCGAACTGATGGAAGGGATGCCCGTCGCTATGGACGAAGGCCTCCGCTTCGCGATCCGCGAAGGTGGTCGTACGGTCGGTTCGGGCGTGGTCACCAAGATTCTCGCCGAGCCAATCCCCGTGAAAGGTGCCGCACCAGTCAAGGGCGCACCACCAGCGAAGAAGTAAATTGCGGTCCGACAGCGAGCAAGAAGCTCGCTGTTGTCCGTTAGACGCGGGTCGGTCTGATGGCCGACTTGGTTTTAGGTGCGTAGCTCAATTGGTAGAGCAGCGGTTTCCAAAACCGCAGGTTGAAGGTTCGAGTCCTTCCGCACCTGCTCCCGCCTCTGCCAAGCGGTTCGAACGCAAAGCCTGCTATTATTCTCAACGTCCGTCAGCCAAATAAGGATGGAAATGGCTACTGCCGTCCAACCCAATAGTCCAGTATCGACCGCCACGAACCCGAATACGCGATTACTGCTCGCCAGTGTCGCCGGTGCCGCGTTCCTCATCGGCGGGGTGATCCTCGCAGGCTTCGGCGTGCCCCGAATACTCAGCGAAATCCTGCCCAGTGGGAAATCGGCGACGTTCTTATCGTCGTTCTTACAGATCGCCGTCCAAATCGGGGTCATCGCCGGACTGGTCTACGTCGGCTCGCAACTCGGCGGAGCGAATCCGCCCAAGGGAATCCGCGGCGGAATCTTCCTCGTCATTTCGTGCGTGATTGCCACTTTCTACATCACTCGCGCGGTCGGCCTCACCTTCGGCGACATCCCCGGTGCAGTCACCGGTGCGGCACTCGTTTACGGCTCGTTCTGGTTCCTCACCAGCCCGCGCGGCATCGGAGCGATGCACACCCTTGAAGAACACGGCTGGTTCCACGCGGTCGGCTACAAGAAAACCCAAGGCCGACGCATCCGCCAGTACACAATTGGTGGACTACTGTTAGTCGGCCTCAGCGGCGTATGGTCGATGATGAGCCACAACACGATTGGCACCGGCGACCTGTCATATGTCATGCCGTTCGGCCTCAGCAAGCTCACCGTGCTTTCCAACAAGCAATACGCAGTCCCGATGTTGCTCGCCGCCGCCGTCATTTGGCTCGCCTGGCGTGCCGTGAACATCCCGACGTTCGCCGACTTCCTCATCGCCACCGAAGCCGAAATCAACAAAGTGTCGTGGTCGTCGCGTAAACGACTCATCCAAGACACCATCGTTGTGCTTGTCACGACGATATTGCTGACCGGGTTCCTTCTCGTGATCGACCTGTTCTGGGGTTGGTTACTCGCCGATGTCGTTGGCGTGCTGCCGAAACCGGACCCAACCAAAAATAAAGCGAAAGATCCGACCCAGTCGAGCACATGGTAAGCATCACTGGCAAGGTCTAGTCCCCATATCGAGTTAGACATGACGACCGACGACGACGTGACAACCGATTCCGAACCGATGACGGACGCAGCGACGGCGGTGGAAGACCCACCGGAGCCGGTCGCCGTCGAGAACTCGGAACCGGTTCACGTTCCCGAACCGGTACCAGTCATCGAGAGCAAAAAGCGT
>JANXNT010000873.1 GCA_025353985.1 Limnoglobus sp. | reverse complement strand
TCGAACTCGAATCGACCGCGCCGCTGGATCTCGAGCAATTCCTGACGGCTGCGCTCGATTTGCACCCGGAGGATGTCACCCGAGTGGCGGGCCAACTCGACCCAACGGGGCTGTTTCAAATCTGCGGGCTGCCCGGTTTCCCGGAACTGCGCGACCCGCCGTTCGTACCGGCGCTCATCCGCGAGTTCGTGCAATCGCCGACGATGTGGGCTGCGATTCGTGCACGCGATATCCTCGTCCATCACCCGTATGAATCGTTCAAACACGTCGTCGATTTCATTGAAATGGCTTCGAATGACGACCGCGTCCAGGCGATCAAGCAGACGCTGTACCGCACGAGTTCGGATTCGCCGATCGTCCGCGCACTGCAACATGCCGCCGACCGTGGCAAACAGGTGACGGCCGTCATCGAACTCAAAGCGCGGCTCGACGAAGAGCGCAATATCCTCTGGGCACGCGAACTCGAAAAGTCCGGCGTGCACGTCGTGTTCGGCTTCATCGGCCTTAAAACGCACTGCAAAGTTGCATCGGTCGTACGGCTCGACGAAGACAACCAGATCCGGCGCTACGTTCACTTGGCCACGGGAAATTACAACCCGCAGACGGCCCGCACCTACACCGATCTCGGTTTCTTCACGTGCAACACCGACTTCGCCGACGATGTCGCATTGCTGTTTAACTACCTGACGGGCTACGCGGAACTGCCGTTGTGGCGGAAACTGATCGTTGCGCCGTCGCGGTTGCAGAACTTCATGCTGGAAAAGATCGACCGAGAGGCGGCGAACGCCAAAGCGGGGCAAAAAGCGCGTATTCTCGTGAAAATCAACGGGCTGCTCGAACCGATGATCGTGAAGTCTTTATATCGGGCCAGCATGGCGGGCGTGAAGATCGACATCGCGTGCCGCGGCATCTGCGCACTGCGGCCCGGCATCCCCGGCGTCAGCGAGAACATTCGCGTCATCTCCGTCATCGACCGCTTCCTCGAACATTGTCGTGTCTTTTACTTCGAGAACCTAGGCGACCCCGAAGTGTACATTGGCAGCGCCGACTGGATGGACCGCAACCTGAGTCGCCGTGTGGAAGTCGTGTTCCCGATCGTGCAGCCGGACTTGAAGTTGCGAATGATCGAAGAAGTGCTGAAAATCACGCTGATGGACAACACGAAAGCGCGCGAACTGCAATCCGATGGCCGTTACACTCGCGTGAAGCCAAAGGACGGTGAAGCTCTCGTGCGCAGCCAGACGCGCTTCCTGGCGCTCGCCGCCGATGCCGTTGCCCGCCTCCAAACCGCCCCCGCAATACCGAGCACCAGCCCCACGCAAGAACCCCACAAGCCGAAGCTGGCCCCAAGAAGTAAACGCGGAAAATGACCCAAAACTCGCTCTCATAATCGACGTAAGTCTGAATTGCAAACGCTCAAAAACTGTGTTTTCGGGTGTTTTTTCGTCTCAAAATGCCACTTTTTGATCGCGAATTGCTGATCCGTTCAAGGCGATTTTGCCGGATACCCTGATCCTGTCGTGGGTTGCGTCGATGGTCCTTCGATTTGTACTCGGCGCAAGTACCGTCCTTTTCGGGTCACTATGCGCCTTTTCTATGTCATTGCGCGTCCTTTCTATGTCATTGCGCGTCCTTTCTATGTCATTTCGGCGCACTTCTGAGTACGTCCGTGCACACCGCACAATTCCGACTTACGTCAATTAAACGCAAACTTATTGACTTCGCGAAATCGTGTGGGTGCGCACAAAAAGTCACAGTCGGTTGAGCGGACTGACGACGACTCAGGCTCCGTGTTGCAACAGTTGCTTCAACTCATCGCGCGACAGCACCACCGGCATTCGCCGCGTGCGCTGGGCACGCAGAGCGTCGATCCGTTCGAGCGGGATATCGAGCACTTTTTGGTACAAGAACAAAATCGCCCCGAATGCCTGATTCTGCGTACTGGCCGCAACGTGACGATCGACGGCGTCCTCCCGAACTGCGCACCGGTCTTGTACCCCGTGGCCGTGGTCTCAGCCCGGTTGCTCAAGTTGGTCGGCGGGTGCTTCCTGTTCTGCACCCGCGAGGCGTTCGACACCGTCGGCGGGTTCAACGAGCGGTACTTCGCGGCCGAGGAGGCAGCGTTCATCCGGGCGATCAAGGGGCGAGGCCGTTTCGCCGTCCCCGGCCCGACGGTGTTGACCTCTGGCCGCAAGGTGCGGGCGTACTCGGGGTGGCGGATCGTCCGGGAGGCGTGGCGGTGGATGGTCGCCGGTCCGGAGTCGTACCAGCGGCGAGAGGGTTTGGACATATGGTACGGGGAGCGGGCTGCTGACCGAGTCGCAGACACCGCTTCAGGAACTTCTTCTGGCGGCGAGCGTTAACCCGCCCCTGTGACTGGTGCTGTTCGTTGCCATCGGCGCGCAGCGGTTGCGTTGGCCGTCCTTGAATTTTGCAAAGCGGCGTCGCTTTCCGAATTGTCAATTCCATCTCGAATCTCTCAGGGCATCGCTGGTATCGGATCGTCGTTTGCCGGTGGGCGATGCACCTCGTAGCCCAACTGCTTGGCGCGACGGTGGAAGCTCTTTTCTTGCCGCGCTCGCTCTTGCTCCGCGTACTCGGCTTCGGTTTCCTGCATGTACTTGACGCCGTAGCGCATCAGGTTGTGATTCGACCGAGGGCGATAAGCCGTTTTTCGTGCCAGCCCGCAGCGCTAGTTTTGAAGTTGCGCTGTTTAGCCTCGCCGCGTAGGCTTTGCGTAGCGAAGCGCGAGGCGGAAACTCTCGTAATCAACGTGCATAAACCGACATTACCGAGCCGATTCCCCGCAAGGGGTCGGGTGTGAGACGTTCGCCCGATTCCACCACACGCACACTTGCGAAGTCACAATTGAG
>JANXNT010001240.1 GCA_025353985.1 Limnoglobus sp. | reverse complement strand
CAGCGTTCCGGGGTTGCCACTTTGCTGAAGTTGCTCGCTGAGGCTTTGAAACAAGCCATCGACGCGCGCCGCTTGCAATCGCAGTGCGGGTTGCAATTTCACGCCCGCCGACAAACCTTGCGTTACGATCTGCCATTGTTGTGCCGCTAACTGGTAGTCGTTCCCCGCTTGCAACACCGTGCCGCCGCTATCGAGGTTGCGCCGCATCCGGTCCAATCGGGTACCGAAGCCACGCACCGCCACATCCAGTTGGCGTTCGTATAAATTGCCACCGCCGAGCAGGTTTTGCGCGAGCGCCCGCAGTTGTTCGCTCTGGTCGATCACGGCGGAAGTCGAACGAATCAGGCGGGCGAGTTGGTCGTCGGGCGATGTGCCTTCCACGCCCATTGCGGCGTGCAATTGCGTGTCTGCGTATTGGGCACGGGAGATCGCGTCGGCCAAACCTTGTTGCGGCACGATCGATTGCGCGATCATCTGTAGTAGCTGTTCGACGCTCTGATCGACCAACTGATCAGCGGCCAATAGCTGGTTGCGGTCGGCGTTTCCCTGGGCTAATCGCGTCAGATTCTGCGCGGCCCGCACGGCAATATCCGCCTGCCGCGACAGCGCGAGTTTTGTCTGGAACGGCGCATTACTCTGGCTGATGCCCGCACGCACCGATTGAATTTCAGACAGCAATTGGTTCGCGGCAAGCGACACGTTCGAGCGAAAGAATTGATCCGTCGTCACGCCACCGAACCCGCCGGGAAAGCGGCCCGGCGTGGTGAGATTACCCGGAAACGGCCCGCGCAACGGCGGTACCTGCGCGAGTGCGATCGACCCCGATGCAAACAGCGCGACGAACAAAACGTGTCTCACGGTGAACCCCTCCAGGCGGATACGTACCAATTCTGACAGGGGTATTCTATTCCATTCGCGTGGGTGACATCACTTTGTGAATTCAATTGTCACGTTGTTCTCGCCGGTTTTCACGGTGACTTTCGCGCCGCTCGTGTTGGGATCGAGGCACTTGGGCACGACGTCGAATTTCTCCAACGCTTTCTGCTTCGTACCGGGTGCGACCGGTTCGGGTTTCGGCGAACTCAGGTACGCCTTGTACTCGCCGGCGTCGAGCGTGCCTTCGATTTTGAATGTGCCGCCGTCGCCGATTTTCGCTTGAGCCGCCGACCCCATTGATGAGATAAGGTTGAGCGAACCGGCGTTCAGCGGTTGGCCGTCGTACGTCACTTTGCCCATCACGGTACCGGCCGGCTTCGCGCTGCCCCCGCAACCGCTCGCAAAGAGGATTACGGATGCGACCATCACGAAACCATTGCCAAACATTCTCCGGGTCATCGCGTATCGCCCCTAATATTTGCATAATGAAATAGAAACCCACTGCCGAAAAGGGCAGTGGGGATTGGAAGAGGAGTGAGACAGATCAGTTCGCGGAAGCCACGAGTCCGTCGGCCTTCGAACAGAGTTTCTGGAAGGTGACGAAGTCCAGCGTATCGCGTAGGAACTCCACGGAGCCATCGACGTTCAGCACGTTGATTCCCCCGGTGTGGAACGAGTTGAGCACGGAATTGCCTTTGTAGGAAGTGTCCGAGCCGGCCGCCGATGTCCGCGAGTTGATCGCGTAAGCGACGCACGTCAGGCCCATACCCCACAAATCGGGCGTGTTGGTTGAGTTCATACTACCGACTTTATTCGTCGTCGTGACGGAACCCCACGGCGTATAGTAACCGTTTCGAATATCGTCCAAGCCGATTTTGCCGGACTGCTCCGCCACGAAAATGGTGTTCGACGTGCCATCGGTGCAGTCGGCGATCCGCGTTTGCTCGTTCGCCAGCAACATGCCGTTACTGGCCCACCAGCCACCGTAGTTCGAGGGAAACGTCTTGCCCGCCGAGCCGTTCGGATCCGGGTAAGCCCCCATGATGCCGATGTACGAAGGAACCTGGTGATTGTTGTTCGTCCACCACGTGACCCACGAAGTCGGCTGTGTATCTTGCAACGCACTCGATGGACACTTCCACGTCGGGATGATGAGGTTATTCAGTACGACGGGACTGTAGACATCATTGACGTTCAACTGCGAGTAGAGCGCGCCTTGCTCCATGTGTGGGAAGATTTCGACGCGCCAGTTGGCATTTCCGACATACGAACCGCGTTGCCCCATCGGGAACTTGCCGAACGCGCTTTCGTAGTTGTGCAACCCCAGGCCGATCTGCTTGATGTTGTTCGCGCACTTCATGCGTGCGGCCGCCTCGCGGACTTTCTGAACCGCCGGTAACAGCAATCCGATGAGGATCGCGATGATGGCGATCACCACCAACAATTCGATAAGGGTAAACCCCTTGCGCGGCAAACGAGTCATATGAGCCCCCAAAAAGATGATGGAACTTGTGAGAGGAAGACAACGAACTGGGGAGCAAATCGTTGATATGATGCAGTGTAATCGGACATTTTTGAATTGCAAGACATTTCGGAGATTTCTCACCAGCGACCGATAAACCCCACTCCCGTTAGCCCGACGCACTAGTTTTGAAGTTGGGCTGTTTTGTAGTTTGCACAATGGTTTTTGAACACTTGCGTTTTCGATGTTTGGTTTTTCGGCCTGTAGGGCCGATTCTGTCAGCCCAAGGCAACGCCTTGGGGATCGACGTATGAATGTTCATCGGCCCTGAAGGGGTCGTTCACGTGGCAACGCTCGTACACGGAATCCTTACATTCCGCACGTTCATATTCGCAGCAAGATTTTGCAAATGGGTGTGGCCTGAACGGCCCTTTCAGGGCCGAATCGTGGGTGATGACGATCCCCAAGGCTTCGCCTTGGGCTGGTAGAACGAACCCTTCAGGCTCGAAGAATGACAGTTAAATTGTACCCGGATCGCAAACAGCGCAACTTCAAAACGCGCTAGCGAGGGATTTTAATCGTTTATGCGATAACATAATTTCACGCGGGTTCTCCTCGCTTGCGCGTCGGGCTAACAAAACATAACAAGTGAATTATGCGGAAGAAATTCGTCGGACGGAGTCTGTGTCGCTGATACATTCTTCTTGAGGCGTCACGCTCGACGCGAAGTGACTCAAGAAGTTTCAGGTACTATTAAGGAATCTCCATGAAATACACTATTGCCGTCTGTTACTTTTTCGTTGCTGCGACTGCGTTTGCGGACGATCCGATCTTTGAGTCGGGTGCGAAGCTGGGCGTCGAATCGGCGGCGGGTGCGGGTGGCGAAGGCCCTGCGTGGGATCCCGAACTCGGCTTGTTTTCCAGCGGTAATGGCCACATCAATCGGCTGAGCCGCGATGGTAAGAGTGTGATTTTCCGCAAAGACGCGGGCACGAACGGCTTGTTGTTCGACCGCGATGGGACACTGCTCGCGTGCGAACCCGAGCAACGCCGAATCACGCGCACATCGCGCGATGGCAAAGTGACGGTATTGACCGATTCTTTCAATAACAAAAAGTACAACCATACGAACGATCTCACACTCGACTCGCAAAACCGCATCTACTTTTCCGATCCGCGGTATGGTCCGCGCGACGACATGCAACAGCGCAACGACAAAAACGAGACTTACGAAGGCGTCTACCGCGTCGACCCGAACGGCACCGTTGCCCGCATTATTGGCCGCGAAGTGGAACGCGCCAACGGCGTGCTGGTGTCGGCGGACGACAAATATCTGTATGTTGCGGACAACAATAACGACCTCGGCGGCGCGCGGAAACTCTGGCGATTCGACTTAAAACGTAATGGGAGCGTCGATCTCAAAAGCCAAAAACTCCTCTACGATTGGGGCAAAGGGCGAGGCCCCGATGGCCTGAAGCAAGACGCGAAAGGACGCCTCTACGTGGCGGGCGGCCTGAATAAACCGAACCCGCCTGCCGAACCCGCCACCGACGTGAAGGGCGGTATTTACGTGCTGAGTGCAGAGGGCAAATTACTCGATTTCCTTACCGTACCGACCGACGAAGTGACGAACTGCGCCTTCGGTGGCGACGACCGCAAGTCGCTATACATCACGGGCGGCGGCACGCTGTACCGCATCCGCACCACGACCGCCGGCCACCTCATTTGGCCACTCGCGAAGTAGCGTCCCAGCATGTCGCGGCTTGCCTTTCGCACACCTCCCGCTAAAAGTATTTCGGATTCCGTAACGATGGTACTACCGCGTGGTGATGTCATGATGCTTCCGTTTCGTCGTCGGGTGGGGTTCACGCTGATCGAACTCATGGTGGTGATCGCGATTATTGCCGTGCTGATTGGGCTGTTGCTGCCTGCGGTGCAGAAGGTGCGTGGGGCCGCGCGGCGGGCGGAGTGCCAGAACAATCTGCGGCAAATCGGCCTGGCCGTTCACGGGTATTACGACGCCACAAACGGGCAGTTTTTCTTGCACCATCCGTACGATGCGGATGTCGCTTCGAATACGCTGCACTCGAATTCGTTCGCGGAAATTTATTGGGAAGACAAGCTGATGCCGTTCGTCGGCGGCACCCAGGAAGCGAACGAAAGCCTCTCGAAAAATGGCATCATCCTGCCGAGTGAAAAAATCTACCGCTGCCCAAACGACCTCTCCGAACGCAAGCCATTCGTCGACCCGGATACCGGCAGTATCGATGGCGTCGAGAACCGCACCAGCTACCTCATGAACTCGCTGCTCAGCCACAAAAGCCGACGCTACGGGCAATGGAATCTCATGCGATTCGTGAACGAAGTCGGCACGTCGCAGTTCGTCTGTTTCTCCGAACGCAACGCCGATGCATTCAATGCCCTAAGCGGTGAAGACCCCCGGCAAGACGACTACGATATTTGGCTCGGCACCGGCATCATCAAGCCGTGGATCGCGCACGAACGGCACACCACCGTGGCGAATTACCTCTACCTCGATGGCCACGTATCGACGCTCAAATGGGACGACGCCGTCGTCGATATGTACCCGGACAAACAGGTTCTCGATTACGACGCGAGTTACCCATGACCCGCATACGCACAGCGATCATCGTGTTGGTATTCGCAGCCATCGCCGGATGTGGGAAGGCACCCGATTCGTCAGCTGGAACCGGCGCGAAGGCCGCAACATTGCTGTACTATCAGGCACTCATCCGGCACGATTACGGAGAAGCCTACACGGCCATCGCACCGGAATCCAAAGCAAAGATCACGCCTGAGTCGTTCGCCAAACTCGCAAAGGAATACTTGCGCGGGCTTGGTTTTGAAGCGAAAACCGTGCACGTTTACACGTGCGACGAGCACGGTGCCGAGGCGATCGCGAATGTCACATTGTCCGGAACCGGCATACACCGCCATCGTTTCAAAGACACCATCGTCCTCAAACGCGACGCAACCGGCTGGGCCATCGTGCTCCCCGCAAAGTTCGGCAAATCGCGGTGATGCAGCTCGCCGGTGCCCCCAAGTGATGTGAACTTGTCGTTTCTTTATCCCAACGGGATTTCAGCAATTAGCCCTGGGTCGCGTCTTCCGCGCACCCAGGGAATTCAGCAAATTTCCACGACCGAGTGATTTTACCGGTGTGGGTCCACCCCCGCAGCGCAAGCTAGCGCTTCGGGCTAACAATTCGGAATTGTTAGCCCGAAGCGTTAGCGAGGGAGTCGTGGCGAGTCTTCGAGACGCGACGCAAAACGCTCATTCTCGGGCGTACGAACTGTCGTGTTTCAAAGACTCACCACGACCGATCTCAACGTGCATTCATCGTCGAAAATCGATCGCCCACACGATTTCTGCAAGTCAATAAGTTTTAGATGATTTGACGTAAGTCAGAATTCGCAGTGTGCACGAACGTACTCAGAAGTGCGCCCAAATGACACAGAAAAGGCGCGCCGTGACATAGAAAGGACGCGCAATGACACAGAAAAGGCGCGTACGGTCGATTTTAGGACGGTACTTGCGGCGTGTGTCGCAACAAGATCGTTCGGGGTAAACCACTACAGGATAACAAGATACGGCAAAAAAGCCCGATACGGATAAGCAAAAGACGATCAAAAATCGGGCTTATTGAGACGAAAAAACACGAAAAACACGGTTTGAGAACTTTCACAATTCGGACTTACGTCGATTATGATCGCGCGAAACGGCCGAGTTTTGCATAATGAC
>JANXNT010001238.1 GCA_025353985.1 Limnoglobus sp. | reverse complement strand
ATCGCTTGTAGCGCGGATGGCAAGTGGCTCGCCGTTGCGGATCGCCGCGTGGGAACGAGCCGATTGACGTGCATCTTGCGATTGTTCGATGCGAATACGCTGAAATTAAAGCACGATCTGACCTTTCCTAACGGGGATCTTTTCAACATCCCCAAGCCGGATGGCACGCGAAGTCTCGCCTTCAGCCCCGATAGCAAATGGCTTCTGATCGGCACGCGATGCGGGCATATTCACCGCTGGAAACTCGACGACCCGAAGTGGCCGATGACGACGTGGACGGGTATCGCGTCCGAAGCGGCGAGCTTGGCGTTCGACCCCGAATCGAAGATTGTGTTTACGATTCACAAAAATTTCCAAGTCACGCGGCGCGAACTCGCCGGCGACGGCAAAATCACGCACCAAACTTTTGCGAAGCTTGTGGGCTACGAGCCACATGTGACGTTTCTGGCAACCAGCCCCGTTCGCTACGACGCTTCAGAAGCCCAACGAACCGCCTCACCGAATGCATTGCATGTGGCCACGTCCGGGCGGAACCAAATGTTGCACCCCGACACGCTCGAAGAAATCCCGATCCCGTATCTGTACTGGCAGTACCGCAAAGGCGAACCGCCCGGTTTAGTGTCTGCGCACTTCGACCCGACGACGAACGCGATGTACGCGCACCTAGAAAATTCCATCCAGCGATTCGATGGCTCGTCTCACGTGCAAACGGGCGAGTTTTTCGGTGGCCGTAAAGACACGGTGACGTACCAATACGCCTGTTCCCCCGATGGCCAACTGCTCGCGGGGGTGACGAGGCAAAACCGGTTGTTACTCGCCACGACACGGACGGCAAAAACCGTTGCCGAAACGTACGTGGGCAAAATCTACGATCTCGCGTTCAGCCGGGATGGCCGGAGCCTGTTCGTTGTTACCGATGCGGGTGTGTTACAGTTCGCCGTGCGCCGCTCCAGCCAACCGGTAACGACGCAACTGAGTAGCCACACGATCTGGCAATTTTGCCCCACGCTCGGAATAAACGACGAACGGCGTGTGACGACGCTCGGCGGGATGAAGTTCGGTACATTTCAGGCGGTTTTCGGCGATAGAGGCGAGCAAAAAACCGCACGAGACGCGCAGAAGATTATCGCGCTCGTTCAGAGTAGCGACGTCGGCCAAGCCATCATCGACACACCGAAAGCGAAACGCCCGATTCTCTCGCTCAATGGCGAGAATATTTACGGCCTCGATCGCAAGACACTCGAACTCCAAGCACTCGTTAAGCCGACGAAACTCGTCGTCGCGATGGCATACGATCCCGATGGGCAGACGTTCTGGACGGCGGAAGGGGCGAGCGTGTATTTGCGATCCGGTACCGATGGCCGAGAGTTAAAGAATTGGAACAACATCCTCGATGCGTCGACGGGTCGTGGCAGCGTCTTTGCACTTGCCGCCGGTTCGCGCGGCGTCGTCGTCGGGTGCCGCGATGGGCAATTCGTTTACCTGAAAAGCCAGACCGCCGAACGGATGCAGAGTTGGATGATGCCGAACGAAACTCCGACCCTGTTGGCACAACTCCCCGATGAATCGGCCGTGCTCGTGGGGACCGAATCGGGGAATCTTCTCGGCTACAAACTACCGCAGGCAACTTCTCGATTGAATCTCAAAGCCCACGATGGCCGCATCGTCGGCCTCGCGATCCACCCGCAAAATGCCTACGTAGCCACCGCGGGCAGCGATGGACAAGTGACACTCTGGACGTGGCGAGGCGACGCATTGCAGCGGCTCACGCACCTTTACCCCGCCGGTTCGTTGGCGGTGCGTCAACTCGCATTTACCCCCGATGGCACGAAACTCCTCGCGTTGCACGAAGGCACACACGGCATCCACAGTTGGGATCTCGTTACGATTCGCACTACGTTCCAGGAACTGCAAATCGACCCAAAATGAAAAAAGCCACTTGCGATTGCTCGCAAGTGGCTTTTTAGTGGAGGCGCCGGGAATCGAACCCGGGTCCCGTGGCACTTCGGTATCGGCTTCTACGTGTGTAGCTTGTTCAGGCTTGGGGCCTACCGTATGGCCGCCCCACGTTTGCTCGCCCAGACTCCGGCAGACAGGGTTCTGGGAAAACTATCGGTCAGCTTTTTTAGCAATCACCGCCACCGAGGCGAACCGGTTGCCCGGTTCTCAGGTGTTCGCGAGCCTGACTTGGCGTCCGCAGGGCAGTCTTTCAGGCGAAGACTGACAAACGGGGCTTGAAGTAAGTGTTACCTTACGCAGCCAAAGAGAACTGCGTTTCTGCAGTTATCATTTGATCGGATTTTTACGAGGCCATCCGATCAACCTCGGCACGCAACCAAACACCTCAACTGCCCGGTCGATACCAGTTCGCCCCCGGGTGCTTCACGCACTCCAACTATACGCATGGGAAGTCGTTCCGACAACGGAGCGAGCGGGCGTTTCGCGTTCGATACACTGACGGGAATGAAAACACTTGCGATTCTCGCACTCGGTGAAGTGCTTTGGGACGTGTTCGCGGATGGCGAACGCTTCGGCGGCGCGCCGGCCAACTTCGCGTGTCATGCGGCGATTCTCGGCGCGGATGTCACCATCGTCAGTGCTGTTGGCGACGACCGGCGAGGGCGCGAAGCACTCACGATTCTACGCGGCTTCGGCATCGATACTTCGCGCACACAGGTCGTTCCCGAATCGCCGACGGGCACGGTGACGGTGGTAGTGAACGATGTGGGCAAACCGAGTTACACGATTCACGAAGGCGTAGCGTGGGATCGCATCGCGTGGAACGACGCACTGGAAGAAAAGGTGAATCGGGCTAACGCAGTCTGTTTCGGCACGCTCGGTCAACGGTCGGAAATCTCGCGCAACACGATCCGCAAGTGCATCGAGATCGCACGCGATGCGGGGATCCCGCGGCTCGTCGACATCAACCTTCGCCCGCCGTTTGCCGATGCCGCGTGTATCCGCGAGTCGATCGCGCTCGCAAGCATTTTGAAACTCAGCGACGAAGAATTGGACGAAGTCTGTGCCGCATACGGCATCGACAACCGCGAGCCTGTGGAAGCGCGGCTTCGGCAACTACGCGAATCGCAAAACCTGAACAGGATCGTGATGACGTGCGGTGCCAACGGTGCGGTGCTCGTTACCCAAAACGAGGTCGTGCATCAACCGGGTATCGCCGTCGCCGTCGTCGATACCGTCGGCGCGGGCGATTCCTTCGCAGCCTCGTTTCTCCTCGGCGTGCTGCGTGGCATGCCACACGAAATCAACCTGCGGAACGCCTGCGAGATCGCCGCCACCGTCTGCACACACGCCGGCGCGGTACCGTGAATGAATCTCGACAAAACGGTTGTTTACGCCGGGTTGCCTAATATCACGGCGGAGCCGTCGGAGGCGGGCAGCAGCAGTTTGCCTGGGCCGAACGGGATCGCGTGTGTGCGTGGGTGGATGCTCGGACTTTCGGGTTTGACGCTGCCGATCTTGTCGCCGGTTTTGCTGCGATACGCAGTCACGGTGCCAATGACATCGGTCGTTAAAATCGCGTCGCGGCTGGTCGTCATGCCGAGTAAATCGTCGTCTTTCGTTCGCCAAATCGCCCACGCGGCTGTCTCGCTGTTCGGCGTCAATCCGACGATGTGGCGGTCGTTCACGGTGTAGATCACGAACGGCGTACCGTCGGCGCTCGCCGTGATCAGGAAGCGCCCCGTCGGTTTGCCTGCGGGTATGCGTACCTGGTTCGCAACGGGTACGATTGTGTTGCCACGCCAGCGCGAAAGTGGCTCGCCGGTCTGGTCGGCGTCGAACATCCAGACGCTTCCAGTGACATCGGCAATCAGCACCCGCTTTGCGGTATCGCCGATGGGTACGATGGCGGGCGGGATGACGATTTTCTCGCGAAGCACCCACGG
>JANXNT010001225.1 GCA_025353985.1 Limnoglobus sp. | reverse complement strand
CTCCGAATTGCGGCACGTTGACGAGCACTTCGCGTGATGCAATCGCGTCGTCGTCGAGGATCGTCGTCGTCACTGCGTTTGGCGTACCGGCGATACCGTTCGTAACCGTGCCGAGTGTCACGGTTATCGTTTCGTTCGGTTCGACAATGGTATCGTTGAAAGCCGTGAGAGTGATTGTGCCCGTCAGTTGCCCGGCGGGGATGATGATCACCGTGGCAGATGCGGTAAAATCAGTCGCAGACGCCGTTCCACCGAGGGTCACGTTCACCGTGACGGCCTGGGAGGAAACGCTGCTCAGCGTCGCAGTTACCGTGGCCACGCCGCCCGCTTCGGCGATTGTGGCGGGCGCGATGCTCAATGATACGGACGGCGGCGCGCTGTCGTCGTTCGTGATCGTTCCCGTGCCAATGGCGGTCCCGAGCGTCGCGTTGACGGCGGCGGACAAATTGACCGTGAACGTCTCGTTGGCTTCCGCGTTCGTGTCGCCCGTCACCAACACCGTAACCGTTTGCGTCACTACGCCGGGAGCGAAGATCAGGATACCATTCGCAAGTGCGTAGTCGTTGTCGATGATCGTCGCGGTCCCATCGGCGGTGGCAAAATTCACCGACACCTGCACCGCACTCGGATTCGAGAGTGAAACCGTGAAAGTGAATGCGGTCGTTCCCGTGTTCCCTTCGGCCACGGTCACGTTGTTGATCGAGATCGTCGATGTGTCGTCGTCCGTAATCGTCGTGCTAACCGTGTTGGGGACACCAGCCGTGCCATTGAGGATCACACCGAGCGAAACTGTTACGGTTTCATCGGATTCGTCGATGTTATCGTCGACTCCGGTGATCGTAATCGTGCCCGTCGTTTGACCGGCGAGGATCGTGATCGTCTTCGACGTGGCGGCGAAGTCTGTAGCGGATGCGGTTCCGCCGAACGTCAGGTTCACGGTCACATCTTGGGTGAACGGGTTACTGAGCGTCGCCGTGACGATTGCGACCCCAGTCGGCGATTCTGCGATCGTAGGATTATCGATGCTGAGCGACACGCTCGGTGTGTTCGGCATCACGGTGAAACCACCGTAAGCGATCGTTCCGTCGCCGACTGTGCCGACCGCCGAAGCGAGACCGGTCGTGAGGTCCACCGAAAACAGATACGTGATGTTGCCGACTTGCATCACCGATAGCGCGGTATTCGCACTTCCGACGATGTCGAAACCCGACGCGCCGCTGACATTAAATCCGAGCGAGCCGACGTCGGTCACGACTCCGCCATTCGGAGTAGGCGCACCATCGACGCCGCCGATACGTGCTAGCTGATCCGTGAACTGATTAATCGCAAAGAGCGTCGTCGTGGTCGCGCCCGGCAGCGAGTTCGTGTACGCGACCGAATCGATTGTGGTCGTGGCACCCGGATTCAAATCGGTGTCGTTCACCACATCGGCACGGGCACCGGTATTCGGGTTGATGCGGAGGTTGTCATCGGTATCGGTGACGATGCGAATGCGGTCGACGGTCGGGTTGAAGTCCATGCCGATGGACACACCGACTGGCAGACCCGTGATGGGGGCACCAACTGCTGTTGCGGCACCCGTAGTCGGATTGATGGTGTAGAGCGTCAAGGCGTCGTTCGTCGCGGGTGCCGCCACACCGTAGAGCAACCCGTTCGCGGGCCGGAAGTCGATGGCGCGGAGCGTGTCCCCCGCCGCCAGCCCCGTAACCGGGATCGTGGCTTGAATGCTGCCCGGTGCGGTACTGGTGAACTGGACGAGCTTGTTGGTGTTGACACTTTGGCCCGTCGCAAGAAGTGTAAACAGCGGAACGACCGCTGCCGTGGCACCGACTTCGACCGAGCCGATGTCGATCGTTCCCCCGAAGCGACGCGCACTAAAGCCGCGCTGATCGACGACGAGCGTACTGGCCGCGGCATTGTTGCCGAAGTTGATCAGTGGGCTGCCGGTAAGTGGGAGGCGGGTGAAGGTCGGGCCGCCGTTAGACTGGAGTGGTCCGAGTAGCGGATCGGCCGCAACGATGTTCGCGTCGACTCCCCCATTGACGAGGTTCGTGTTGGCGTCCACGAAGGTGAAGAAATTGTTCTTGGAACCCGCGGCGAACGTGCCGCGCACATCGCGAGCCACGGTGTCGGCCGTGGTGTTATTCGCCACAACGCTGTTCGCCAGCGTCACCGTGCCGCCCTCAACACTGACGCCGCCAGCCCGGCTCGCGGACACGCTGATGTCTGAGTTGTTGGTGATCGTGGCGTTCACGACCGAGACCGTTCCAGCGTTCGTATTGATCCCGCCGCCCGCCCCGGTCTGTGCGGTGTTGCCGTGGAACGTGGAGTTGGTAATCGTGATGGCGTTCGCCGCCGCGGAGACGTTCCGCAGACCGCCGCCGAAGCCCTGCGCGATGTTGCCCGAGATTGTGCTGTTGCTCAGCACGACCGTGCCGTTCTGTGCCCCGAGGAACCCGTTGTTGATCCCGCCGCCATTACTTGCCGTCGATTTGTTCCCGGCGATGGTACTCGTATCGATGGTCAGCGTCCCGACGTTCCGGATGCCGCCGCCGAAGTTGACGGCCGTGTTGTTCGTGATGGTGGACCCCGTGACCGTCATGATCGCGGCGTTCGTGAGGCCGCCGCCGTCGTCGGTCGCGGTGTTCAGCGTGATGGTGCTGCTCCGGATGGTGACGGTCCCGCTGTTGTTGAACACGCCGCCGCCCGTGCCACTACCCACGCCGCCTGCCGCCGCCGTACCGCCCGCGATACCGCCGGTGCCGCCGGTCGCGATGTTCGCGCTAAGTGTGCTGCCGGTGATCGTGATTGCGCCGCCGTCGTTGAAGATCGCCCCGCCGAGACCCGCACCGCCACCTCCACCGCCAGACCCGCGGGTCACCAGACTGGAGCCGCCGCTGCCAGCGAAGAGGCCGCCTGATCCGCCCGCCAGAGGGGTGCCCGCGCCGCCGGTGCTGGCCCCGGCCCCGCCGCCGCCGAACCCGCCCGCGCCGCCCGCACCGTCTTCGCCACCACCACCACCACCGCCACCGAAGCCACCAACCCCCCCGCCGTTATTCGTCGCATCGTCGTTTTCACCACCACCACCTCCGCCACCGCCTATGCCGCCTGCACCGCCGTTGGCTTCATCGCCCGCACCCCCACCACCACCGCCGAGACCACCGGCTGCCCCATCAACGGTGTTCGCTCCGCCGTTGCCGCCGTTCAGTACACCACCGACAGCCGCAATCGCGCCGGCCGTTGTACCGCCACCGCCGCCGCCGACCTGCCCACCGGGTGCGTTTCCACTAACGCCGCTGCCGAAGAAACCGCCGCCGCCCGCGCCGCCGTCGGCGTTGTTGTCCACCGTGGTGCCGCCGTTGCCACCCATGCCGCCACCACCACCACCGCCACCCGCGTCGGTGCCGGCGTTATCCGCACCCGCGCCGCCGTTGCCGCCTTGTGCCGTGTTTCCGGTGAACGTCGATCCGCTGATGACCAACGTGCCCTGGTTATAGATCGCCCCACCCGCGCCCAGGCCACCACCACCACCGCCGCCATCGTCACCTGCATTGGTGCCGCCGTTACCGCCGCGAGCGATACCATTGCTCAACGTGAGGTTTTGCAGCGTGAAAGTGACGCCGGTGCCCGAGTAAAACAGCCGCATGTTCGGCGCGGCCCCATCGCGAGTAATCGTCTCGCCGGAACCAGTAATTGTCAGAGTTTCGGTAATTTCCAGTGCGTTCGGGCCGAACTGCGTGCCGCCCATCGTGGATAGCGAAATCGTCCCCCCGACCGCGGCACCCGCAAACACGATGCTGTCGTCGCCAGCCGCGCCGTTGGCACCGATAACGGCCTGCCGCAGGCTACCGACACCCGAATCGGCGAGAGTCGAAACCGTAAACGTCGCCGGCACGTCGCGGCATTCGAGGAGTTCGACGCCGAGAAACGGTTTGCGTTTCCGCAGCGGTTTGCTTGAAAGTGGATTTCGCTGATTTCGCATGGTGAACCTCAAGGGTGGCAATCGGGGGCGATTGTACCGGTCAAACTAAACGAGTGTCGAACGGATTGCAATCAATTTTCACGGATGTGTCAGTTTATTCAAGATTCAATCGGTAAAACTTACCGAAATTGGGACTTTCGAAGTCGGATTCATTGGAACCGGGGGTCGCTCTCGTTACCGAAGTGTTGCGCCGACCCCTCCACGTCGAAAGTATACTTGCGGTGTTCGATGTCACATCCACCCGGTTCGAGAGGTGCGTCATGTTCCGTATCCGATTGGCCTTACTTGTGTTGGGGATTGCGTGCGGGAACAGCCGTGCCGAACCGGCGGCTCCGCTCGGGGCGTTGGCGAAAATGCCGGTTAAGGAAGTCACGGTGTTCAAGGACGGACATGCCTACGTCATCCATCAGGGAACGATGCCCGTCGATGCCTCGGGGAATGTGCTGCTCGACTTACTGCCGTCGCCGGTGTTGGGGACGTTCTGGCCGTACAGCCTCGACAAGAAGGCGACACTTCAAAGCGTTACCGCCGGTCGGCGGCGCGTCAAAGTCGAACGCACGGCGGTGACGTTACGCGAATTGATCGAAGCGAATCTCGGTGCCGATGTCGTCATCTCCGAAGGCGTGAAGCCCGCGTATCCGGCAACGATCGTGCGGTTTCTCTCGCGATCCACGGAAGAACTCGACGCCACATTGCCGCCGACTGGCGCGGAGCACGTTCCGATTAAGGGCAACATCCTTCTGCTGAAAACGCTTGAAGGAACGCGGGCCGTGCCGGTCGAACACATTACCGACGTCAAGTTCGTCGGCAAATACGACACCAAGGTGAGCGAGGAAGAGTTTCGCAATTTACTGACGATGAAGCTCGATTGGGCCGGTCAACCCCACGCGAACTCGGCCGAAGTCGGCATGGCGTACGTGCAGAAAGGCATTCGCTGGATACCCAACTACCGGATCGAACTCGATGCCAACGGGAAAGCCACCGTTAAACTCCAGGCCACGCTGCTCAACGAGTTGACCGATCTGAAAGACGCCACCGTCAATCTCGTTATCGGCGTGCCATCGTTTTATTTCAAGGAGACGACCGACCCGATCGCACTCACGGGGGCGCTTGCCCAGCTTTCGACGTATTTTCAAACCGATGCCTCGACGCAATTCGCGATGAGCAACTCGATGATGACGCAAGTCGCACGCGGCGGCGAGGTCCGCCATGGCGCTGCCGCACCGGTAAATCTCGGGCCGGAAATCGGCGTGGCGGGCAGCCAGAACGAGGATCTATTCGTCTTCACTGTGAAGAACGTGACGCTCGCCAAGGGGCAGCGAATGGTGTTGCCGATTTCGCAACACACGCTGGAATACAAGGATCTTTACACGCTCGAAGTCCCGTACACGCCACCGCAATCGTTCAAGCAGTATGCGAATAACGCGCAAGCCGCCGAACTTGTGAAGTTGATGAGCGAGCCGAAAGTCCTGCACAAGTTGCGGCTAACGAACGGCAACGCCCAACCGCTGACGACGGCCCCCGCACTGATCCTTCGCGATGGCAAAATCCTCTCGCAAGCCATGATGACCTACACCTCGAAGGGCGGTAGCGTCGATCTCACGCTGACGACGGCGGTCGATGTGCGCGTCAAAAAGAAAGACAAAGAGAGCAAACGGACGCCGAACGTGGCCAATTTCAACGGCGAGGCATTCTGGAAAATCGACATCGCAAGTTC
>JANXNT010001222.1 GCA_025353985.1 Limnoglobus sp. | reverse complement strand
TTCGCTTGTTGTTTGAGGTTTCCTTCACAGATTTGGTCGTGGAATGCGGTAAAAAGTAGCCCTCTCGCTCCGCGAGAGGATAGCAACAATCTGGCACTATGCGATGCGATGCGATTCTTCCCACGTCGCTATCCTCTCGCGGAGCGAGAGGGCTACAGTCCGAAGTCTCACGACTTCCGCGTCGGCGTGGGGTTCTTCGGTCCTGAAAGGATCGCTCACGTAGCCCATGGTGTTACCATAGGATGGGGCCGCACCCATGGGCATTCTGCGGATCGCGTCGCGTCTCGAAGACTCGACACGACTGGTTTTTTAGGGTATTTGCCTCCGCGCAGCTAAAGACCTGCGGCTACCAGAAAAGAACGAAGGAGCATCACCGCGGGCCGGGCGGAAGATGCTCGATCAAGTAGCGAGTCATCAGCATTCGCAGGTGTACGGGGGTGCCTTTTCCTTCGCGTAAGCCGTGGTCGCGGTTGGGGTAGGCCATGTAGTCGAACCGCTTGCCGAGTTCGATGAGGCGATCGACGAGGCTCTCCGTAATCGGCAGGTGCGTGTTGGTTTCGCCGGTGCCGTGGACGATCAGGAGATCGCCGCGCAGGCCCTCCGCGAAGTTGATCGCCGCCGCCTTGCGGTAGCCTTCTGGGTTCACTTCGGGGGTGCGCATGAAGATTTCTTGGAACCAGGCGTTGTACAATTCCGGGCGCGGTTTCGGCGCGACCGCGATGCCGACGTGATACACATCCGGCTTGCGGAACATCGCGTTTAGGGTGTTCGATCCGCCGCCGCTCCAACCCCAGATGCCCACTCGCGACAAATCGACGTACGAGCGCAACCGGCCCAATTCCTTGACGCCTGCCGCTTGTTCTTCAGTCGAAAGTGGCCCGAGGCTGCCATACACCGCCCGTCGCCACGCGGCCCCCTTTGGTGCGGGTGTGCCACGTCCGTCGATCGACACGACGAGGTATCCGATGTCGGCAATCATGCGGTGGAACATGGTGTGATTCTGGCCACCGGCCCAATCGTCGAGCACCGTCTGGCCGTGCGGTTCGCCGTAAATGAACACGAAGACCGGGTACTTCTTTTCCGGGTTGAAGTCGCGTGGCTTAATCATCCATGCGTCCATCACCACACCATTGCCGATGTCCAGTTTCAAGAACTCGGTCGGCTTCGTGATCAGCGGGCTGGCGCG
>JANXNT010000852.1 GCA_025353985.1 Limnoglobus sp. | reverse complement strand
GGTCGTGGCGATATCCCATGCCTTCGAAACCGTGGTGCCACGCTCCCAGCCATAGCTGCGGTCGTCGGGCGGGAACTTCGTTTCGACGATGTAACTTTCCGGCGACCACTGCGGCGACAAGTTCCGCGACGGGATCAGTTCGAGCGACCCGTGCGATGGCTGCCATAGCAGCGTCACCGATGCGGGTATCGGCTTCGGCGTCTTGTCTTTCACGCCCTGAAGTGCCTTCGAAAACTCCAGCCGGATCGGGTACACACGCCCGCCCAACAGCGTGATCGTGGCCTTGTATTCGTTATCGCTACCGGACTTCACGTAGCCATCGGCGATCGGTTTCTTGTTGTCGTTCACCCACAACCGTACCGATTGATCGCTGCGAACGACGAAGGTGTAGTCGCCGGTTTCGGCTGCGAAAATACTGCCGCTCCAGCGGATCGAAAACTCCTTCGCGTCGAAGTCCTTCTCGGCCGGTGCGTTCGTGCCGAAGTCGAATTTTACTTCTGGGTCGATGCGTTCGATAAGGCGTTTGCCGTGGCCGCGATCCTTAAAGTACTCGCCTTTGAGGCCACCTTTGTCGTCAAATTTCGTGCTATTGCCGCGAAAGTGGCCGACGATGTCCGCGACGGCATTGCGATATTGCGGCACGGTGAGGCGAGCGAGTTCAACGCGAACGGGGTTGTTCTTATCGCGTGCCAACTGCGAGTAAAAACTGTCGTAGGTGTACATCGCTACCTTCATTGCATCGTCTTTCGACAGCGAATCGGGGGCGTTCTCCGGCATCGTCTTTTGAATGACATCCGCAAGTTGCGGGATCGACTTCTCGCCGACGAGCGGCATCTCGTACTTCTTCGAGCCTTCGCCGACTTTGCCGTGGCATCGCGCACACTGCGCGACGTAAATCTGAGCACCCGTCTCCGCAACGACAGGCGAACCGAACGCGACCGCGAGTATCAGCAACAGCAAACGCATAATTTGCAACACCGGAGGCAAGGAGATCGCTGGGAGGGCTGTCAACATTATACGAGCGAATTTCGCAAGTTTCAAAACCAATTGTAGATCGCATTGCCGTACGAAACCGCGGGTTGAGCGTTTTTCTTTATCCCAACGGGATTTCAGCCATTAGCTCCAGGTCGCGCTTCGCGCACCTGGGGTAGGATCCCTATTTGCATTCCGCACGCTTGAGAGGAAGCCACCAAGACTCCATCGGTGTCGTGGAAAATTTGCAGAGTTCCCTGGGTGCGCGGAAAACCGCTACCCAGGGCCAATCGCTGAAATCCCGTTGGGATAAAAACCAAAACCAGGATGACCCGAAAACACTGTCAAGAACAACTTCACATCACTTGGCAGTGTGCCTACTACATCAAGAACGTATTCGCGCGGCAACAGAGATCACGTCAAAACGTTCGTTGCGTTGATGGTTCGTTCTGAACCATGCCGAGTCGCTTCGTTTGGTGCTTTGGCTATCATGATTTCATGGCACGGACGAAACTCGCGGCGGAACCGGAGACGACTTTCCCGCTGACCGATTTGCCCCGACTCCTTCGCGATACGGAGGGGTGGGACGGTCTGCGCGCGGCACTCGGCAAATCCGAGAGCGGCACCATTGATGGCGCGTGGGGTTCGACGGGTGCGCTCGCGGTGGCGGCGCTTGCGGCGGAACGCCCGCCGGCGCTACTTGTGGTCGTGGCGAACCCGACGGATGTTGGACCGTGGGCGGAAGATCTTGCGAGTTTCACCGGTGTGCGGCCGACGATCTTTCCTGCATGGGAAACCTGGCCCGCGCCGACACATCAGGGCCGCCTCGCCCCGGAAACGGTCACGCGGTTGCGGGTACTTCAGGATTTGCTCGCCACTTCGGATGCGGCCACGCGGCCCATTTTGCTCGCGCCGATGGCGGCGCTCATTCAACCGGTGCCACCCCGAACGGACCTCGCAAACGCGGGGCGTACGCTGACCGTCGGCGAAGTCGTCAACGTCAACGAGTGGCTGGAATGGCTCGTCGAACGCGGTTACAAGCGCGTAGAATCGGTCGAATACCCCGGCGAGTTTGCGAAACGCGGCGGCATTCTCGACCTGTTCCCGCCGGACTTTCCCGACCCCGTGCGGCTCGAATTCTTCGGCGACGAACTCGAATCGATCCGCCTATTTGCGGTACAATCGCAACGCAGCCTCGAAAAGAAAACGTCGATCCGCGTCATTGATAGCAACCGCCAGCAGGGCAGCACATCGCACGGATTCCTCACCGATTACCTCCCCGACGGCACCTGGATTGCATTCGTCGAACCGGCGGATTTGAAGGAACAGGGCAAGC
>JANXNT010001189.1 GCA_025353985.1 Limnoglobus sp. | reverse complement strand
CAACTTGCTCTGCGTAGCCGTTGAACGGGAGCGTTGGTCGACGGCCCGATTCGCCGATGCGCTGTTCAGTCGATTGGCTCCATCGCGGATGTGGCACTTCGGGGTTCACGTTCGCGAAGAAGCCATACTCACCCGGCCCGTTGCGGTTCCAACTCGTTGTGGGTTTTGTCGAAACGAGCGTGATTTTCACGATCGACTTGATGCCCTTGAAACCGTACTTCCAGGGCACGACGAGGCGAAGCGGCGCGCCGTTCTGCGGCGGCAATTCTCGGCCATACAGTCCGACCGCAATCAGCGTCAGCGGGTGCATCGCCTCGTCGATTCGCAACCCTTCGAGGTAAGGCCACTGGAGGACATCCTTCCTCTGACCGGGCATCCGAACGGGGTCGTGCAGCGTCTCGAACGCGACGTATTTGGTATCCCCCATCAGTTCGACCGACGCGAGCAATTTCGATAGCGGGAACCCGACCCACGGGATCACCATCGACCACGCTTCGACGCAGCGCATCCGGTAAATTCGCTCTTCGAGTGGGTACAATTTCATGAGATCGTCGAGATCGAACGTGCGTGGCTTATGGACCATCCCGCCGACTTCGAGTTGCCACGGCTTGGCCACGAAGCGAGCGGCAGCGGCCGAAACATCTTCTTTGTCGGTCGTGAATTCGTAGAAGTTGTTGTAATTGCCAACGCGAGTTAGCGAGGTTTTCTCTTCGCGAAGATTGAACCCGGCAGCGATGGCTTCGGGTGTTTCGGGAGCCGCGATGATGCTGGGAATCTCGGGCATCTCGACGTTCATGAAGCCGGGTCGGTTGAACTGGCGATACATCCACCCAGTCAGACCGACCGATGCCACCGCAATCCCCGCCCGCATGATCGTACGACGGTCGTAATATAACTCCGGCGGCGTGATTTCCCGCGAAGGAATTTTTTCCGGTGGCATAGCCGACTCCCTTCAAATCGCGAAAAGCGTCCCGTTTATTTTGCTGCTTCTTTCACCAAGGCGTCGATCGCAGCCGTCATGGTTTTATAACCGTCCGCGCCGAGTTCGCCATCGTGTTTCTTGCGAACTTTGCCCTTTGCATCGACCAGATAGATCGCGGGCCAATACTGATTCTCCCACGCTTTCCACGTTGCCATGTCGTTATCGACGGCCACGGCAAATGTGAGTTCGTGTTTCTTCATCTGCTCTTTCAAGCGGTCGAGATTTTTTTCGCCATCGAATTCCGGCGTGTGAACGCCAATCATTTGTACGTCCGCATTCTCTGCGTAAAGTTTAGTCCATGCACGATAGTGCGGGTAGTTGTGGACGCAGTTGATGCAGCCGTTCGTCCAGAAATGCACGATGACGACTTTGCCTTTGAGGTCGCCGATCTTCAGCGCTTTTGTGTTTACCCAGGTGTTGATTCCCGCAAAATCCGGAGCGTCGTACGGTTTATCCTTCGGAGCATCGGGGTCGCGTGCCGCCACGGCTTCGGGTTTGCATCCCGATATTCCGAAGAGCACGAGCAACGAGAAAACCGCAATCGCTGCGTGAGACTTAAGTAACATGCGAACGCTCCAGAGTGTTTTCATTCGAATGAGTGCGGTCGCCAAAAGTGGCAGACCGCGAATCGCAAGTGCGTTATTTCTTATCGCCCATCATTTTGTCATCCTTCATCTTATCGCCCATCATTTTGTCATCCTTCATCTTGTCGCCCATCATTTTGTCATCCTTCATCTTGTCCCCCTTCATCTTATCATCTTTCATTTTGTCACTCGAAGGGGTCGAGGATGCGGTACACCCGCTGAATGCAACCGTCGCAATCGCGACGGCGAACGAGGCAACGACCAGACCACCGAAACGTGCAAATCGAACTTTCATCGCGAACTCCTGTAAGGGAACGTGGCCATCGCCGACTAATTCGGCGAACACTCGGGCTGACCGCAACAAGCGGTCGGTACGAGCGAAACAATCTACTAGTAGATAGGTATAGCCAACAGGAATACTTACAGTCAAGTCTCATCGTTCAGAAAATCATTTCCAATCGATTATTTCGCTGTTTCGGCTGCGAAGGGGCGAACGGTAGCGGGCTTGCGAATATCGGACCGAATCGCCGCGATGACTTCCGTCAAACGGGAGTGTTCTCCCGTCACGCGGGCCACGAGCATCGCGCCTTCCAACGTCGCGAGGACGATGCGTGCGAATCGCGGTACGGGGCCGATGTCCGCGATTTCGCCATTTCGAATTCCTTCGCGAAGTGTCTGCGTCAGCCACGTTTCCGTTAGAGAGAAAAACGCAATGACTTCGCGATTGAGTTCCGGCGGAAGCGTTCGCTGCTCAGCGGCCAACATTCCACACAGGCACATCTGGAAATTCCGGTCCAGTGTGGCGACGAAGAGATCGGTGAAGTGGCGAATTCGCGTGATACACGATGGGACCGTCGAATCGATTTGCGCAAGACGGGCGATCAGCCGACCTCGATAGCGTACGACGACGGCTTGCCCGAGATCGCTCTTGGTTCGAAAGTGATAGTGAATACTCGCCGTCGTGATGCCTGTCGCGTCGGCGAGGTCGCGGTAGCTGAAGGCGTTGTAGCCGCGAGTCTGAATGAACTCTTGAGCCAGATCGAGCAGCTGTTCGCTCATTTCAGGCATGGTCGAAGATTCTCTGGCAGGTCTGTCACGAAGTATTTACCGCTTCTTCACAATGTATAGTCTCCACGACAAACCGGTGGGGTTTCTCCCACCGGTTGAGTTTACCTCACGGCGCATCAGTCCGCCTTCACGAAGGCGGCGGCTTTCGCTTCGCACTGTTCGACGGTCATTTCGCCTTCTTGCACCCAGACGCGATACTTCAACTTCAACGGCGTGGCGGGTGTCAGGTCGAACTCGAAGTAATCGCCAAAACGGCCGTAGTCGCGCTCGCTGCCGCGAGTCTCTTTCGGGTTGCTCGGGTGGTTGATGCGTAGCGATGTATAGCGTTTGCCGCCGGTCACGAAGCTCATCGCGTTCCACGGCAGGCCGATCGTTTTGGCGTCCTTGTTCTTCGGCTCCCAGTTGCGGGTTTCGCCTTCCTTGCCCTTGCCATCGGGGCGCAAATAGTAAGTCTGCTTCGCGGTCGTCTTCGAGACTTCTTGCGTGGCGCGGAAGTGGAACCCGGCATGTTGCGGGTCGCCATCGAGTCGCACTTTCGGCAACTTCGTACGCAGCACCGTGGACCAATCGATCTCGGTGCCGTCGCCAATCGAGCGCACCGTGACTTCGCGTTCCTCCTCGGCAAACGTCTCGCCATCACTACCGTGCCAGCTGATCGCTGCCGTGTGGCTCGCCTGTTTGTTGTCGGCTTTCGTGGCGATCATCTTCTCGAAACTACTGTAAACGTTGTTCGTACCGTGCCAGATGTCGGCGGTTTTCTTTTCGCCGTACGAGATTTTGTTGAAGCCGAAGAACAGTCCGCGGTGGTGCGGAAACAGGTACTCTTTCACGTTCGGGTGTGCCCCGCTACTCAGGAGCGTCTCGCCGGTCTTCGGGTCGAACAGTTGGTGAAATGGCTTGAACGACAGGTAATGCGATTCCTTCGTCGCACCGTCGCGCGGCTTGTTCACGAACCGCAACACCTTACGCTCGCCGTGCATCACGTCGACGTATTCGCCTTTCGTTTCGGCGAAGTGGAACGCGCCCTTCGGCGTTTCCGCCGAGGCGACGCCGACGAGTACGGCAAACGCGAACGCAGAAAGTGCTTTCATGATTCTCACTTGGTGAAGACGAATTTCTTCGGGTTGCCAGTGCCCAACGCACCGCCCGCCGGACGCCAGAGTACCATGCGTTCGATCTCTTTTGCTAATTCAAAATCTTTGTCAGTGATGCCGCCCTTGTCGTGCGTCTTGAGTTTCACCCAGATTTTACCCCACGTGATGCTCAGATCCGCATGGTGCCACGCCGCCTCGCAGAGGTAGCCAATCGCGTTCACCGCCATCAGCGTCTGCGGCCAGCCATCGGTGTTGAACTTGCGGCGAATCCAGCCATCTTCGAGGTACCAATCGGTAAGCCCATGCTCGATGAGTTTCGCGGCGACTTCGGTTTCGGTGTACATGTCGTAGCTTTCAGCGATCAGCGGTCAGCGATCAGCTTTTAGCAAAGCAGAAATAGTCACCCACGCGGTACCCTGCTCGATAGCACTGCATATACACACAATACCGGATTGGCTGAAAGCTGACTGCTGAAAGCTGACCACCTATCGCTGAAAGCGAAAGACCAATGACACCACGTGAACGCCTCCAACAACTCTTTCGCGAACGGGCACTCCAGTTCGGCGATTTCACGCTCGCTTCGGGGAAGAAGTCGAGTTACTACGTGAATTCGAAGAAGGTACTCTTCCACGCAGAGGCGATCTCGCTACTCGGCGACGAACTGTACGAGGCGACGAAAGACCTCGATTTTCAGGCGATTGGTGGGCTGGAAGTCGGCGCAATCCCAATGGCGGCGGCGGCACTTACTGCGTTCCACCGCAACGGCCGTGCGCTCGAAGGCTTCTTCGTACGCAAGCAAACCAAAGAGTACGGCAGCAAGGAACGCCTCGAGGGGCAAGTCAAAGCAGGGGACCACGTCGTGGTGATCGACGATGTGCTAACGACGGGCGGGAGCATGTTGCAGGCCATCGAAGCCATCGAAGCGCTCGGTGCGACCGTCGTGCGTGCGGTTTGTATTTGCGACCGCCTTCAGGGTGCCCGCGAAGCGCTAGCGAAGTACGATTTCCGCCCGATCTTCACGATCCGCGATTTCGGTATCGAAGTGGTTTCGTAACTCAGGAGTAGTTTTTAGTGATGAGTTGAGCGTTGTTAGATAACTAACAACGCTCAACTCATCACTGTCAACGATTCTCTTCTACGCCACGGGGCGCAATAGGCGGCAGGCGTATTTGCCGAGTCGCTTCAACAAAAAGTACGCCAGCACGCCGCCGCCGATTCGCGTGCCGACTTTCGACAACACCCGTGCGGCGGCGAATTCGCCCATCATCTGGTCGACTTGGTCTTCGGTGAGTTTTTCGAGTTCCGTCAGTTGGCCGGTGAGGTAGGCGTTGAAGAAGACGCGGCCCAGCAGCACGGCGGTACCCGTTCGACCCGCACGCAAATTGTAAATTCGGCACAAGTCTGCAAGCAGCGCGAAGCCAAAGAATGTCGTCGCCAACGAGTCGATCAGCCCATTGGGTGCGGTCGCGTTAATCACGCCAGCTCGCTTCGACCAATACGCGATTCGCTCGGCGGCGGCATCGTCGAGCGACTTCTGGAACGTCTCGCGGAACTGCCCGAACCACTGGCCCGACGATGCGAATTTCGCGGGGTCGAGAAGCGTCTCACGTGCCACTTCCAACGCACGCACGCGGTCGTCGGAGATGCCGATTTTCGCAAGTGATTTGCGTTGCTTATCCGACCCGATCGGGAACAGCCGCATGTACTCTTCGAGCTGCGTTTTGGCCTCGGTCGTTTTTGCGTCGGCCAGCCAACGTAACCGCGTACGGTTCGCGAGTTCTTGCAGGCCCGCGAGGCGAATCTGCCGATTTCGGCGCAGCTGATAGTAAAGAATGCCGAGCCGGACGGCGGCGTAAAGCACGCAGAACCCGAGTAGCGCCAGCCCAGTGTAACCGACGGTTTGCGCCCACGCTGGTTGCATCGCCAGCGAGCCGAGTACGCTCATCGCTTGGGCGTAAAGGAACAGCGCCAGTATCGCCGCCATGCCGATCAGAAACGCGAACGCCACGGGGTGCGACAGGAAGCCGAGCCAACCGAAAACTTCGGGGTCCGATGCCAGCAATTCCTCGGCCTCCGCGAGTTCGCGAACCGCTTGGGCTTCATCTTCGATCTGGATCCGCTTGCGGTCTTCATCGGTGAGCAATCGCAGATCGTGCGGAATGTTCGTCGGGCGTCCCAACTCGGTTTCGCCAGGCCGCAGTTCCGGTTCGCGCGCGGATTGTGGTCGCGCCGGTTCTGGCAGCGTTGCTGTTTTTCGACCCACCGGAATGCCGAGCATATTGTCGTCGGTCTGCATGGGAAACCTCAAACTTCGTCGGGAACGGTGCGTGCTTCACAGACTGTCTCAGTGTATCCGGGTTGCGTCTGAAGCGTTGCGTACCTAGTATCACCTCATGAACACCAACCTCGCCCAATCGCCGCGCGTCAAGAATTCCCTGCCGATGACGCTGGCACTCGTCGTCGCGGCTGCGGCGTTTGCTGCCGTCGTGCGGCTCGTGCCGTACGAATATCGCTGGCTCAACTTCGCCCCCGTCGGTGCCGTCGCGTTGTTCGCCGGTGCCCGCCTCAGCCTCCGTTACGCGATCCCGATCGTTCTCGGTAGTTACGCCCTCGCCGACTTGGCGTTGTGGTATCAGCAAGGGCTGGTCACACTGTATACGCCGTGGTACCTGTCGCTTTTCAATCCGTCGCTCGAAAACAGCACGTACGCATTCGCCTCGGGGTTGATCGTCGCACTCTGCCTTGTCGGGTATGCCATCAGCGGCCAGAAGTTCGTCGGTAAGTCCGAATCGCCAGTGGCGATTCTGCTCGCAACCATCGGTTCGGGCCTCGGCTTCTTCCTCGTCACGAACTTCGTTTCGTGGGTCATCCAAACGTTGCCGTACGGCTATTCGCTCGAAGGCTTGCTCAATTGCTACGTTGGCGCAATTCCGTTCTACCGCGGCACGTTCGCTAGCGACATTGTTTTCACGGGCTTGCTATTCGCCACCCACGCCGCACTGAGCCGCGCGTACTTCCCCGCCGAAAAAGTGATCCCGGCGGAAGCGCGTAATGGCTAACGGGAGATCGGGATGAACGCGGTACCGAAACGCAAAATGACGGCTACGGAGTATCTGGAAATCGAGCGCAAGGCCGCGCACAAAAGCGAGTTTCACGACGGCGAAATGTTCGCGATGGCGGGGGCGAACAACGAGCACAACATCGTCAAGGAAAATCTGATCGGCGAGATGTTCAACCGCCTGAAGGGCACATCGTGCCGCTCGTATTCGAGCGATCAGCGGGTTCTCGCCGATCCGACCGGGCTTTACGCCTATCCCGATGTCGTCATCGTTTGTGGCACGGCAATCTTTTCGAATCACGACGATCAATCGCTCATGAATCCGTGTGTCATTTTCGAAGTCCTGTCCAGTTCCACCGAGCGATACGACCGCACGACCAAGTTTCGCCATTACACGCAACTGCCGTCCTTGCAGGAATATATCCTCGTCTCGCAAAACGAACCGCTAATCGAGCAGTTTGTGCGCCAGCCTAACGGCAAATGGACCGTCT
>JANXNT010001166.1 GCA_025353985.1 Limnoglobus sp. | reverse complement strand
GCACGATGCCCGCGACGAATCCCGTGACAGTCGGCCCGATATCGATCGGCGGGGGGCCGTTGGCGTGGATCGCGGGGCCATGCGTGATCGAGAGCCGCGACCACATTATGCGGATCGCGGAAACGCTACGCAAATATGCCGATGAGCTTAACGTGCCAATGGTGTTCAAGGCGTCGTTCGACAAAGCGAACCGCAGTTCGGGCAAGTCGTTTCGCGGGGTGGGCGTCGATACGGGAATGAAAATCCTCGCGGAAGTGAAAGCGGAGTTCGGCTTTCCGGTCACGACGGACGTTCACGAAGTCGGTCAATGTGCGACGGTGGCGGAGGTTTGCGATATTTTGCAGATACCCGCATTCCTCGCTCGGCAGACCGATTTACTCGAAGCGGCGGGCCGAACGGGGCGTGTGGTGAACGTGAAAAAGGGCCAGTTTATGGCCCCGTGGGACATGAAGAACGCAGTCGCGAAACTGGCGGCAGTCGGCAACCATCGCGTGTTACTTACCGAACGCGGCACGACGTTTGGCTACGGGTTGCTCGTGAACGACATGCGGGCGATACCGTGGATGCAGCAAACCGGCTGCCCCGTGATCTTCGACGCGACGCACAGCGTACAAACACCGGGGGCGTTGGGCGACCGAACCGGCGGGGACCGGACGATGGTTCCGTACTTGGCCCGTGCTGCGGTGGCCGCCGGTTGCGATGCGGTGTTCGTCGAAACGCACCCGAACCCCGAATCGGCACCGAGCGATGGGCCGAACATGATCCCGCTTGCCGAACTTCCGAAATTAATCCGAACGTGTACCCGAATCCGAGCGGCGATCGACGCCCCGGAGTGACCCCACTGAGTCGCCGAATGAAATTGCTCCCCGTTTGCCTGGTGATGATCGCGATTGTCGGTTGCACCAAACCGCCAACGACAATCACCGGCCCCGCCGATACGAAAGTCGTTGCGGTCGATCCGTGGCCGATACTCGCTGCGACGATTCGGCGTCAGAGTGACGTTGGCACCATCCGCCAGGGATTGAACCAGTTTGCCGCCGATGCCTCTGCGAATGCTGCGGATGTAACGATTCCGAGTCTGCCCGCAACCGCGTTGCAATCACACGTCGATCGATTCCGGCCATCGGATACGGATCGTCGCGAAATCGAATCGAAAGCGTTTACGAGCCTCGACCCGAACTACATTGCGGAGTGCATGTATTTCCGCGACGTTGTGCGCTCCCTGGACGTCGCCGGTTTGCCACTCGACAAGCAATCGCGTATTGGTTTTGCGTGGGTCTGCCGAAACGTGTACCTGCAACAATGGCTTCTCGGCCAGACGCAAGAGGGCATCGTGTACGCACCGCCGGTGCCGCCATCGTACGTGTTGCGCCGTGGCTACGGCACCGGTCTCGAACGGGCATACGTGTATCTGGCGGTGCTGCAACAGATGGGCTTGGATGCCGGTTTCGTTGGCGTGACGGGCCGCGAAGAGGCACCCGAAACCGCGATCGTCGATAACAAAATCGCGAAGGGGCCATTCTGGGCGGTCGGCGTGCTCGTCGG
>JANXNT010000846.1 GCA_025353985.1 Limnoglobus sp. | reverse complement strand
ATCGGCGGCCGACATCGCAATGTTATACTTGTTGTCCGCCGTCGCCTTCGAATTGGTGAATTCTGTATTGGCGGTCGCGATCGAATTGTTGAAGAGCGTATTCGCATCCAATACTTTTGCTTGATACTCGGCATTGGCAGTGCTTGCTGAATTATTGTAAGCCGTATCGGCGGCCAACTTGTCGCGGTTGTAGTTTGCATTTGCCACAACCATATCGGAGTGGTAGCCCGCATCGGCCTGCAACAATTCATAGTTGTACGCGGCATCCGCCGTCGCCATGTCGGATGTATAGTTGAAATCCGCTGCCGCCATCTTGAAGTCGAAATCGAATTGTGCATTCTGTAGCGAATTTGCACGCGTGGTATCTGCGGTCGCTAACTTCGAATGATACGTTGCACTTTCCGATTGAACCTTGGTGTTGAAGGCATCGGTTGCATTCGACATTGTCGAACTGTAAGTCGAGCGCGCCTCGCTCGCCCGCATCATCGCGGCTGCGTTTGCAGAATTGACAGCCATCACATATTGCGCATACGCTTCGGCATTGAAGTACGATGCGGAACTCGAGTACGACCCGGAGCCGCTGCCCGACCCACTTCCTGAAGCCGATGGATACGAACTCGTCGATCCGCTGCCGCTCCCCGATCCGGAGCCGGAATCGGATTGATACGAACTCATCGACCCGGAGCCGCTGCCGGAACCAGATCCATACGAATAGTTACTGCCCGAGCCGGAATTGTAGCCGCTGCCCGAGCCGGATCCGCTGTTGGGGTCGCTCGGCGGCGCGGTGTAGCCGGGCTGCGTGCTGTTGTCGGGTGGCATCACCGCCGAGGGGACGTCGCGCGACTCCATCGAATGCAGGTGCAGTTGAACGCGAAGTTTCGGCGGAAGGGATGCCGCGCGAGTCACACCACGGCGAAGCAGCCAACGGTACATGCGGTTCATCGGAGATCCTGGGCGAAAGGATTAAATTGATTATCGCGAGCGTAACGGATCGACCGACGGATTGCAAGGTGCGGTGTCGGGACTTTTCCGATTTTGCTGATTATTTTTCGCTGATACGACCTCGATGAAGACTCCTCCACACGAATTCGCAGAGTCAATAAGTTTTAGACGAAATGACGTAAGTCAGAATTCGTGTTGTGCACGGACGTACCCAAAAGTGCGCCGAAATGACACAGAAGTGCGCGCAAATGACACAGAAAAGACGCGCACGGTCGATTTTAGGTCGCATATTGACTCGAAAAGGACGGTACTTGCGAAGTGTGTCGCAATAAGAGCATTCGGCGTAACCCACGACAGAATCACAAGATACGGCAAAATTGCCCGAAACCGATCAGCGATTTGCGATCAAAAAAGGGGCTTATTGAGACGAAAAAACACGAAAAACACGGTTTTTAAACTTCCGCAATGGTGACTTACGTCGATGATGAGAAGCGAAAAACGGTTGAAAGGCGACGTTACTTCTTCTTTCGCAGTACGCCGCCTTCTTCCAGAATCGACCAGAGTTGTTCCCAAACTTGCTCCGCACTCGGGTTGCGTATTCCGTGGTCGGCCCAGCTTTGCGCCGCCGCCCGCAGGCAATCGACGGCATCGTCTCGCACTTTGTCGTCGCCGACGGCTTTTGCCGGTTGCACGCGATTCGCTTTGGGTGCCGATATTTCCGCAATCTCTTCACCCGCCACCCGCGGTCTGCCATCGAGCGCTTCGTTGCACAGAAAGTCCGCACGTTTGTTCAACTCGCGGCGCACGTGCTGGAGCGTCACCTTCTGGAACTTCCGCCGCAATTCGCACGCTTCGCGATAGAGGTCTTGCAGGTCCGCATTCTTCACCTTGTACTGGCCATTCATCTGCTTCACCAGCAGTTCGCTATCGCTGAATAGCTGAATGTGCGTGACGCCGTTCGCGTTCGCGAGTTCGAGGGCGCGGACGAGTGCGGTGTACTCCGCGACGTTGTTCGTCGCCTTGCCGAGCGTGTTGGCTTCTTCGAGCGGCGGCAGTCCTTCGCGCGTCAGCACCACGGCGTACGATGCCGGGCCGGGGTTGCCGCGCGAGCCGCCGTCGATGTAAATCGTCGCTTCCGTGCTCATGTTCACTTCTTGCTCTTTTTCGTCTTGCGACGCAGGCGAAACTCGGTGCTGCCGTGGAACGTGAGGAGCAGTGCGCCGGGGCCGGCGTTGCGTTCGAAGAGCTTCGCCGTGACCGCTTCTTCGTCCGGCCACGGGTAGGCGTAAATCAAATCGAAGTCGTTCGGTTCCATGCCGAGTTCGTCGTAGGCGTAATCGGAATCGGTCGTCATCCAAGCGTATTCGCCCGCCGCCACAACGCGGTCTTCGTTACCCGGCGGGACGAAACTGCCGTGTGCGAACTCGACGGGCAGTTCGTACTCCTCCGCAAGCTGCCGGGCCGCGTAAACGAGTTCGCCCTCGGCTTCGATACCCGCCGATTCGAAGCCGACAATCGACGCCAGACATGCCACCACGCCATAGCCGCTGCCCCATTCGCAGAACAGCGTGCCGCGCATGAGCGGGCTATCTGCCAGCCCTTGCAGCACACGATACGCGCCTTCATAATTGCTCGGCACGAACGCGGGTGCGCGGCAACGAATCTGGTATTCGTCGATACGCCGGTCCGCATCGCGGAGAAACCGGCTGACATCGTCGGGGATCTCGCCATCGACGGCAGGCAAATGCACATTTACGAGCGGCATAGTGAATCGGATTATGGAACGATCACTTTGGGGCCAGTCTTTTTCGGGCCTTTTACCGCATCCGCAGGGACATCGAAGTCTTTCGTCGTCGCCGATCCGGGTAGTTCCACCGTCGTTTCATAACGGGGGAACAACGACTTCGTCGTTTCTTCGCCCGATGTATCGCCCTTTTCTTTCTTGCCAGCGGTGGCCGGGTCGAATCCCTCGATCGCGACGATCATCGCGCCTATCGTCACGCCTTGTCCGCCCGTTGCCGACGTATCGTAAGCCCCATCGTTAATCTCCGCGTAGCCGGTCGCCCCGGAATTGTTCTTGCTGCCGTCGGGCATGAAGTAGATTTTCCCGGCAGGAACGGGCTTGCCCGCAAAGGTGACTTTGCCCGAGACGCGGTTGCCTTTGGAACCCCCGCAGCCGAAGAGCGAACTGGCGAGCAATAGGACTGGCAAGAAGCGAAGGATTGTAAGTCGGGACATGGTCTGTTGTTCCTTGGAAATTAGAAAAGAAGAACGCTCTTATCGTCGGCATTGCCAACGATAAGAGCGTCGTTGTTTCACGCACGATATTAGTTGGGCGACGCAATTTCTCCCGAACTGATGCTGGCCAGAGCCTTGTAAACGGAGAGGTCGATCGTCTGTGGCAGATAGCGCGTGCTGCCGTCGCCGTTCAGGAAGTTACAACCGCCGGTGTGGTTGCTGCTGAAGCTGATTTCGTTGAAGTTGTTGCTTCCGTTGTAGAAAGTCGAGTTGATCGGGTTTGTGACACACTTCGTCACTCCACTACCACCGTTGTTGCCGCGAATCCAGCTACGATAGTGGTTCAGCGTAGCTGGTGACGTCGAAGGGATCTGGATCGAGATCTCGCCGACCATGAGTGTGTTCGACGTACCATCGGTGACATCGGTCAATCGCACGAAACGGTTCGTACTTACGCTACCGGTCGTGTGTTGAAAATGCGAAAGCATTCCGTGTGCGGACCAGGCTCCGTTACTGGCCGCATTGCCCACCGTGTAGGAATACGGCGTGCCATTCAGCGTGTTGATAGTCGGATTGGTCGCACCGGCTGGCCCCATCACGCCGTAGTAGTGCGTCGAGTTATTTGTGAGGCCGTTCGCCACTTCGCTGGTATTCCCGCTCAATAATGGCGAACCTGATGGGCACTGGTACGTGTTGATCTTGATGTTCCCGACCGTAAGATTGGCCGAATTGTTGTACGGCAACGCGAAGTTATACAACTGGTAGACCGCGTTTTGCTCGATCTGCGGAAGAATGTAGACCGTCCAGCCCGTTCCAACAATCGTGGTAGCCGGCACCGTGGCGGGCACGGGGAATACACTCCCTTCCGCGCCAGGTGGCAGTTTGTTGGAGGTATCGTGGTACGCATGTAACGCAATGCCCATTTGCTTAAGGTTATTTTGGCACTTCGCACGCGCGGCGGCTTCGCGTACCTTCTGAACGGCGGGAAGTAACAGGCCGATAAGGATCGCAATAATGGCAATGACGACCAACAATTCGATCAGCGTGAAGCCACGCCGACCACGGGAGAGGGAGACGGTCATAACCACCTCGAAGAAGA
>JANXNT010001151.1 GCA_025353985.1 Limnoglobus sp. | reverse complement strand
GCCTTGGTGGCGGTGGCCGCTGGCTGTGATCGTCGTGGTCGCCGTGCTGTTCGGACTCTGGCGCGGCAGTGCCGTCCTCCGGAAAGGGTAACGCGATGTTTCGGCGAATCGCTACAGCTGTTCTCGGATTGTGCGTCCCGCTTGCGGCGGTCTGGCTGACGACGCTCGGCACGCCGTCGACTGCACCGGGGAAACCAGAGCCGCTCGTTGGCGAGAATGCGGCGGGCTGGTATTGCGGCGCGTACTCGATGTACTCGGCGCTGCGGACGTTGCAACTTCCTGTGCGTTTCGACGACTTGGCGCAAGCGAAATATATCGGTTCGACATCGGGAAGTACAGCGGCCGAACTGCGACAGGCAGCGCTCGATCATGGAGCGATGGCATCGATCGAAGACGGCCTGACCGTGGCCGCGCTGCGGGCTTCGTCCGATCCAATCATCCTGCACGTTCGCAAGCCGGGGCCGAAGTCCGCGTACAACCACTGGGTGTTGTTCCTCGGTTGCGATGGCGATTTTGCGCGAGTGATCGACCCACCGAACGGCATGGAGCCGGTCCCGCTCGCCGAGTTATTGGCGGTCTGGGACGGTACGGGAATCGTCGTCAGCCGAGCGTCCGAATCGTCGTGGTCGCTGTATGCTGCGAGTTGGTTCGATTCCCTGTTGTCGACCGTCGTCGTTCTCGGGGGATTGCTCGGCGTCGGTATCGCGTTTCGACATCGCCGACGCCTCATTTGGGGCATGTTCGTCTTGGTGTGCGTGTCGATATTCGCGAGTATCGGTTGGCACTTCGTTCGTCCCGATGGCTTTCTGCGAAACCCCATAGCGGTCGGTTCTGTGATCGAGCGACACTCGCTGATGGATCTTCGCGAAATCGATTTCGACGCACTCGAACCGCAGCTTACCGACCCGAATCTGGTCGTTGTCGATGCGCGACTTGCCAACGATTATGCGGGTGGCCACGTTACGGGTGCAATCAGCATCCCGATTTCCAGCGGTTGGCGCGAACGCCGAAAACTCATCGCAGCAATCCCCGTGGGTAAGCGAGTGATCGTTTACTGTCAGTCCGATGGCTGTCGTTGGGGCGATGAAATTGCGGCGGGATTGTTCGGCCAGGGCTTTACCAACATTACGGTTTTTCGAGGGGGCTATCGTGAGTGGGAACGCCGCAACCGAACTCCCTGAAAACCGTCCGTTTTCTACCAGACTCATCATCGAGCGAGTATTGGCGATGTGGGTTTGCTTTCTCTTGTTCCGCAGCGCATTTGCCCACGTGGGAAACCCGTATCAATTCCTGAGTGCCGTCTGCGGGTATCAAATGGGCGGTCGCGATTTCGCACTCGCTACCGCGATGATACTCCCGTTCTTGCAATTGATTGTCGCGGTGGCACTCGTCTTGCGCATTTACCATGCCGAGGCATGGTGTTGCGGGTTCTTCACGTTCCTCGGCTTCGTAGCAGTACAAGTTCGCGTGCTGGTTCGCGGCGATGTGATCTCGTGCGGATGTTTCGGCGAAAACGACAGTCAAATGGTCGGCTGGCGGACACTCACCGTTGCGGGGTCGGGATTGCTCTGTTGCGGAATCGGCGCGTTGCTAACAGCGAAGCCACGCGAACGAAAGACGACCGCATCACTCAATACTCGCGGCGGTTACACGCTGATCGAAACGCTCGTTGTCATCGCGATTATTGCACTCCTGACGGGCCTGATTCTCTCCGCGGTGCAAAAGGTTCGTGCGGCTGCCGCCAAGCAATCGTGCCAGAATAACGTCAAGCAACTCGCGCTCGCATTGCACGGGTATCACGGCGTGTATCAACATTTTCCAGCAGGCCACACGAATACGCTCGATGGTGGAAAGTATCGCTTTATGGGCTGGCCGGGGCGTCTGCTACCGTGGGTTGAACAAGAGGCATTGTGGACGAAAATCGTCGATGCCTACGCGACTGATCCCAATCCGCAAAGCACGTATTTGTTCTACCAGCATGCTCCACACACTCGCATTTTGCGAACGCCCGTGACCGCGTTCATCTGCCCTGCCGATGGCCGGTTACCTGGCCCGAATGTGGTTTACACGAATATTCCCGTAACGCACACATCGTATCTCGGCGTCGCGGGTTTGGATCGATTGACACCGAGTGGCCTGTTGTTCCTCGACTCGACGACGCGATTCGCCGACATTCGCGATGGGACGAGTCAAACGATCGCCATTGGCGAACGGCCACCGTCGAGCGACTTGCATTTTGGCTGGTGGTATCGTGGTTTAGGTCAAGCTGGCGACGGTTCTGCCGAAACGATTTTGGGCGTTCGCGAACGCAGTTCCGACATGTCGAGATGTCCGGAAGGGCCTTATCCGTACTCCGATGGCAAAAACGAAGGCTCGTGCGATTTCTTGCACTTTTGGTCGCTGCATACTGGCGGTGCGAACTTCGCGTTCGCGGATGGTAGCGTGCGGTTTCTGCTCTACTCCGCAAACGACCTGATGCCCGCACTCGCCAGCCGCGCCGGTGGCGAAACCAATCCTTTGCAGGAATAGCGGGCCAGTTCATACCCCAACGGTTTCATCCCTCGGGTCACGTTCGTTCGAGAATTCGCGCGATCACTCCGGCCGTGGGCGTTCGCCGGGTGCGCCGGGGCCACCCATGGGGCGGTTCTTTTTCATTGCGTCTTCGAATTTCTCGAACTGCTCGGCGGTGAGTACGTCCTTCATTTCCTTCAGCATGTCGCCGCGGAGTTTCTGCATCTTCTCGCGCACGTCGGCCTGTTCGATTTTGCCTTCGCGAACTTGCGTCATTGTCGCTTGCATCGTCTTCTCGAAATTCTCGCGAAGTTCGTTGACTTGCTTTTGTTGCTTGTCGTTCAGCTTGATATCTTTGAGCGATTCGGTAATCGGGCTGCCGCGACCCGCCGCAGCTGCGGGAACTGCGGGTGCATCCGGCACCGGCGGCCACACCTGCCCGGGGCGATCCGGTGCTGCATCGGGTTGGCGTCTGTCGCCGCGTGGACTTGCCCCACCGATGATACCGCCGCGTCCGCCGAATGGCGGCATCGGGCCATTCGGCATCCCGCCCGGCATCGGCCCGCGTTCGATCGCCTCCATTAATCGCTTGGCGGCAGTCGATTTCGCGCCGTCGTCGCCATCGGCGAGTTTCTTCAACGTTGGCAATGCGGCGCGACCGACGGAGATAATCCCGGCACGCGAGCTATCGCGGATCGTGTCGTGCGGGTCGTTCATCTTGTCCGTGAGCGTTTTCACCCACGCATCGACTTGCGCATCCGGCTTCGCGTCGGCGCGGCGCTCCATCGGATTACCGCCGGGTCGCCCCATCGGCGGTTGGGCGTGGGCATTCGACACACCGAAGCCCGCACACAGCCCGAGCGCGGGCAGCAATTTCCAGATCGGTCGCATGGTATTGGCCTTTACGGAGAGTGGGCACACGAATCGCGTACCTACGCATAAGAAACGGAAGTGGTCGCGAACTGCGACTGGGATTCACGGGCTTTTCATTTATGCATCGCAGGCGATGCGTGGGAAGTAGACGCGAATCGTGGTGCCATGGTCGACTGCGCTCGTGACGTCGATCGAGCCACCCGCGCGATCGACGATCCGCTTCACGACCGCCAGGCCCAGCCCCGTCCCCTTCCCGCGTGGCTTCGTCGTGAAGTACGGATCGAATATCCGCGATTGATTTTGCACGTCCATGCCGACGCCCGTATCGCTGACGCCGAGCATCGTGTACTTGCCGGAACGCCCCGCTTCGCGACAATCGACCGTCGCGATACTCACGGAAATCTCGCCGCCGCTCGGCATCGCATCTCGCGCATTCACGACCAAGTTCATAAGTACCCGCTCGTACTGAATCGGGTCGATGAACGTCTTGCCGACGAGTGCGCCGCGTTCGAATTGAATCTGGTGCTTCGGGCCGACGGCGGTGCGCAATAGCGGGACCACACCATCGGTGATTTCGGTGAGGTTGACGACGCGCGGCGATTCGGCTTCGCGTTCGCCGTAGTTCGTCATCTCGCGCGTCAGCGCCGCACCGCGTTCGCCTGCCTCGATAATCTGCTTCGCCATTTCGCGTATGTCGTCTGGCAGGTGCTTCGTGCGTTGAATTTCGCCGGCGCAACCGAGGATGATCGTCAGCAGGTTGCGGAAGTCGTGCGCGGCCCCGGCCGCGAGCCGTGCCAGCGACTCGGCCTTGTTCAGCGCGAGTGTAATTTCACTGTGTTTGCGGAGTGCGGATCGCGCTTCGATCAGTGCGGCGGCCTTGATTTTCAAGCTGATCGCATCGGACACGGTCGCGGCAAAGTCACGATCTTCGAGCGTCCACTCGCGCGGCATCCCGGAATGTTCGTGGCAAACGACGCCGATGACTTCGCCGTTCTCGAAGATCGGTGCGTCGAGCATCGAACTGATGTTCAGCGGGTACAAATACGCTGCCGAAAGTTCGTGCGTCGATTCGTTCGAAGTGGCCCGTTTGGCGGGGATCGAACGGCGGTTTTCGAGTGCGGCAAAGTACGCGGGGAAGTCCGCCTCCGATAGCGTAGTGCCTTCGGAAAACTCGTCTATATCGCGCTCGTAGAGCACGGAGCATCGCAGCGCCGTTCGTTCGTCGACGAGAAACCAGATGCCGACGCGGTTGACGCCCACGGTGTTCGCGGCGGTGCGACAGATCTCGCGAAAAATGTCGGTCAGCGAAAGCTCTGGCCCCGGAATGAGCCGCACAAGTGCCAGACGCGCCGCCTCCATCGGACGACTCGGAGCGGAATCGAGCATAAAGCACCAAGGGCGCAACATCGGGCAGGCGATTTGCGCAATCATAACCGAAGCCGAAAGGGAAAAGCGAGAGGAAAGATCAGAAGGATATCCCTCTGGATTTTGGCGAATGGTTCTGCGTAAACTCTTGTTCGTTCATGCGGCACACGAACCCCGGAGGCAGGGATGCCGACTTTGACCATCGAATATGCGACGGAAGCGGAACGCCTGCGGTACGAAAGCGCCG
>JANXNT010001134.1 GCA_025353985.1 Limnoglobus sp. | reverse complement strand
GATTCGGTCCCGAAGTCAATGATGGCGGTGCGACGCTGATGAGTCGCGCGTCTTTCGACGATGTCCACGTCTCGCCCGGTACCACGGTCTTATTCGGCAACGGAATCGACGCAGCCTGCAACGCTTCCCCGCCGTTGGATGTTAAACGAATCATCAGCCCCTGGAGTTTCGGATCGGGCAGCGATAACACGTTGACGTTGACGCGGTACATCTCGCCGAACTTGTCGATGAACCCTTGGGCACCGATTTGCTTGACGAACGCATTCATTTCGGCCTGGACCGACTTGGGAAGGATGTCTTCCTCAATCGCTCCGCCGAGGGCTTCGACTTTGATCTCGATGCCTTCGAACGCGAGGTTGACTCGCGCGGCCTGGCGGGCATCGTTGCGGTCGGCTTGACCGGCGGATTCCTTGAGTTTGAAGATCGTCTTCAACTTTGCGCGTTCGCTTTTCCCTTCGCCTTCGCCGTCGACGCTTTCGGTAATGTCGCTACTGTTCGACATCGTCACGCTGCGTACGGCACCGGCTTTGTTGTGGAAAACGAGCGAGGCGTTCGTGCGATCGACGGGCGGCCCGGACATCTTGATCCGCGTGCCCGGCATGTAGTAAGCCGGGTTGACGGCATTCGCGTAGTAGGGTTGTGCCCAGTACGCACGGCCTGCGGCGAGGTCGGGGAAGGTGAGTTCGCCCTTCGCGGTTTTCGTCTTGGGGTCGTACGTGAGTTGCGACGTTTGTTCGTCGCTATCGCCCGCTTCGGTGTCGGGTTTCGTCGTACCAGGGCGACGATACTTATCCGAAGTATCGGCGACCCAGCCGCGGATGTTGATCTTGCCAATGCGGCCGAGTGGGTCGAGCACGTTCGCCGTCACAGGGATGCGGATTTTGTCTTTGTCGCGATACGCGATGCCGTATTCGATGGTCGAAACGCGACCCGCGAGAAGTCCGTACGTGTATTCCGAAGGGACGGCGTTCGACAGCGATGCACCGATGCGATTCGCACCGATGAGCGATACGACGACGCCGATGACATCGCCTTCGGCATCGACTATCGGGCCACCGGAGTTACCTTGGTTGGCACCGCCTTCGAATTGGAGCCGACGCAGTTCGCCGAAGTCGTTCCGCCGGAACGCAGTGAACGAGGTGCGACGGACGGAGACTTCCGGTTCTTTCTTCGAACCGCCCGACACGGCGGCAGGCATATAACCGAGTGGGAACCCGAACGTCGTGATGCCTTGGCCTTCGAGCAATTCCAGCGACGGTTTCACCTTGAGTGGCGATGGCAGGTTCGGCTCGTTCACCACTTGCAAGATCGCGAGGTCGATGTCTTGATCGACGGCGAGAATCTTGATTCGCGAGTGCGGAATTTCGCGTTGTTCCTGGGTACCCGAATTGAGATAGATCGTGATCTTTTTCGGCGGCGGGCTGTGCGGAGCGATCATGTGCAGCACGTGGGCATTCGTGAACACAAGCCCTGGCTCCAAACCGAACCAGCCGCTGCCCGACCCCGTACCTTCTGCCGTCGCACACACAATAAACGTGGAGGCTTTCTTCACCGTATCCGTCGTGAGTCGCGTCATCGTGCCGGTCATCATCTGATCGCGCGTGATGCCATTTGATGTGACGGTTTCGGGCTTCACGAAGGGTGGCGTCGGTTTGACTGGCTCGGGTTTCACCGGCTCGGGTTTCACCGACTCGGGCTTCACTGGATCGGCTTTGGGCACGGGTGCGGACTGAGGAGAATCCACCACGGCGGGTGTGAGCGGTGCTCGCGTGACTTTGGGTTCGGTGCGGGGCACCATTTGCGTGCCGGGCTTGGGGCCGGGTTCGATCACGCTCGAAATACCATTGGCATTGGTCGCCGGTTGCAGGTCAATATCGGTCTTGCCGACGGCGGCCACATCGTTCGGTTTCTTGTCGTCGCCCAACAGAAAGAAGGCGGCGGCACCGCCCACCAACAGCAGCGCACCCACGCCACCGAGGATCAGCAGCAACGGCGACTTCTTCGCCGTTTCTTGTTTCGCACCACGACGGCGACGGGGAGCTTCCTCTTCGTCGTCTTCTTCCTGGCGGCGACGGCTCGGTTTCGATTTCGCGATGGGAGCATCCTCTTCGTCGTCATCGACTTCGACGACGCGCTTGGCCGGCACAACCGTCGCTTTGGAAACGGGCTTCGCGACCGCTTTCGCCACGGCAGGGGCGACCTTCGGTATGGCGGCCTCTTTCACGGGGATCATCTCGCTACACTTTTTGCAGCGAATCGTTTTCCCAATGAGGACTTCGCCTACCGTGTATATCGAATCGCAACCCGGACACGTTATCGACAACGACATGGAATAGCACCCCGTACAGGTGGGACGAATCGTTCGGTAAAAAATATTATTGTTAGCATACCCAACTTTTGCAAAGTCCACACGCCGATTTCCGATTTTTGCCGCCAATTCAGCGGCAGCGGATATCGTGGTATTCGAGCGGGTATTCGTAGTCTTTGCGGAGCGGGTGGCCGACCCAGTCGTCGGCCAACAGGATTCGCCGCGGGTCCGGATGGTTCAAGAAGCGGATGCCGACGAGGTCGTAGGTTTCGCGTTCGTGCCAGTCGGCGGTTCGCCAAAGGTGGCTCACTGTTGGCACTTCGGGCAACTGCCCCACGATGCCATCCTTCCAGCGTGGCAGCCACACTTTCAGCGCGAACCGCCGCCCTGGAAACGCAAAGCTAGACAGATGATACACGACTTCCAAGTGCGGTTCGAACCCCGCTTTCGCGACTTTCTTTGCATCGGGTTCGAGATAATCCACGCCGCAGACGCCGTTGAGGAAATCGAAGCGCAAATCATCGCGCAGATATTGGCAAACGGCCACCAGCGATGCGACTTCCACCATCGTCGGCTCGGTAGTAGATACGGCGTCACCGAACTGGCGTTGGAGGAGCGAATGAATTTCAGTGCTGGTCACGGCGGTTCCTTAACTTTGAACTGACAATGTTCCACTGATAATCAGTGGTTCTTAGTTGTGAGTGGATCGTTGTTAGTATTTTCGCGGCTGCCCATTTTTCCGAACTCACAACTCTCCACTCATAACTAACAACGATTCTCCCCCAAAACCAGTCGTTACACTTTCGCGGGTTTCGCTCGCTCTTTTTGCTGTTTCTGTGCCTCGTTCACTTTTTCCGTCGTGGAGTACACCTCCGGTAATTGCACGTGGCCGGTGCGGGTGGGGATCAGTGGGACT
>JANXNT010001120.1 GCA_025353985.1 Limnoglobus sp. | reverse complement strand
GGCGTGTGGAAGACGCGACCCTTGCCGTACGAGACGGTCCAGATCATCGGTTCGTGAACCTTCGTGCCTTTGGAATAGGCGGTGGCCAACACTTTCACGTTCTCGATGGGGCCGCGCATATTGTCGTAAAGTTCGTCCTTGCAGTGCAGCCATTCCTTTGGCATCCCCTTCGTAACGGGGTGTTCGCCATCGCGAACGGTCACCGTGAATGGCCCGGTATACCGATGCCCCGCACCCATGCCCTTGCCTGCTGGCTCGATGACTTCCTTACCCGCATCATCGAGGTACAACCGGTTGCCGAACTTCTCGTTTTGCCAGCCCATGCCGATGATCTGGTAATACTGTTTCCAGCCACCGAAGGCGTTGTTCGCTGCGTGAATGACGACGTAACCGAGCGTGCCGTCGTTGATTTTCACTTCGAGCGACTCGTTCAATTCCTTAGACCACGACTCGCCGTTGTAGTTACTCACAACGGCGGCGTACTTGGACAAGTCCGGGTGGAATTTGGCCATCTCGTCCTTCTTGCCCCTCTCCGGCGAGGTCGCGACATCTACGGTGAAGTGCCCCGATTCTTCGAGGTACTTCTTCATCACAGGCGTAGTCGCCTTCCAGTTGTGGTTGTTCTGGCCATCGATAATCAGCACGGCAATCTTCGCCGGATCGGCCGCATTCGCCAAAACGAAGGACGCAAGAATCGCAAAGACAGGGAGAGCGAAACGAAGCATGATGGTTCTTTCGAAATTGGGTGGGCTGACAGCCTTAATAGCCATCGTACGGTTTTGTCATCGGCGTATCACCGGGAAAACAACGAGCGGGCCGATTGGCCCGCTCGTTGTGGATGCTTCGGATCCGTTGCGACTACTTCAGCGATTCGGCGAACGCCTTCACGGGGCGGATGCCGACCTTGTTATGGGCGGGGCGATCCTTCGTGATGTACGGCTCTTTGGTGATCGGGTTGATCTTCGAGACGCCACCCTTGACGGCTTTGACCTTGCGAACCTTGAACCGGGCGAGGCCGGGGATGGTGAAAACCCCTGCACCCTTCGAACCGAGTTGGGCGACGGCCGTCTCGGCGAGGAGATCGAGCACCGCAGCGATCTCGGTTTTCTTTAGGCCGGTCTTCTCGGCGAAGTGAGCGTGCAGTGCGGACTTGGTCAGCACTTTCTTCTTGGTAGCCGTAGCCATGTGAGCCTCTCAAACAAGGATAGTAACCGTACAAACCCCTTGATTCCAAGGGCGTAATAGTAGTAAACAACCAAAAGCCACACTTTCCAAGCTAAAAATGCCTCGGTTTGGCAAGATTTCCACAAATTGTACTCGTTTCGGGTCGATTTCGGGTGACTTCGTCGATTGCAAGTGCCGGTACAACCCGTAAAACACCTGCAACCGGCGTAGGATGTCGCAATCGTAACGATATTCCGTGGGCCGCATTTCACACCCAAACGATCACTTTGCACGAAGCGACTATGACGGAATCGGAACGGACAATCGAGCAACTGGCGGTTCTTCGCTCGCAAGGCGGAGCGAAGATCGTTGCGCGTTCGGCGGGTGTGGATTTCACGCTGGAAGAAGCGATTCTGGGTCTTGCCGTGCGATTTGGCCCGCGGCCCGTGGGTGTGCGTTGCCCGGCGGCGACGTTTGCCCAGCCCGTCGGAAGCAAGCATGTGGCGGTGGTACAAGTGGCAGATCGCGATGAGGGTGGCGCGGAACCGGCACTGCACTTTCATGCATTGATTCTGTCGAAAACGCTGTACATGGCACTCGGAGATCCGTTCGCGATTGCCGAGCGATTTCCGCTCGTGACGCAAGTGACGAGTACGTTGCCCACGCATGTCTGGCCACCGCAACCGTTGCCGCCACGCACGACGCAAGATATCTTGGCCGCGATGAAAGCGGGCGATAGTTCGCTGTTGCTCGGGACGGCCCAGGCGATCCTCGATGGTGCCCGTGTGGCGGTGAAGCGCGACGCGCCCGATCCCGCATTCGCGCGTGCCCTCTGGCAGTTTCTCCCGGACCGGATGCGCGGCGAAGTCTGGCCGGCGACCTTTGCGTTCTGCAACGAGATACCGTTCCATGCCGTCGTGTTGCCAACCGGTTTCGACGGCAAACTCGTCGGTTACTTGAGCGAAGACCAGACGAAAGATTATCCCGAAGGCCGTTACGAAACCCGGCTACAACTCGCGGCCGAGACGGGCGACGAAGCCGAACTCGAACGCTTGTTCGCGCGGAAAACGAGCCAGGAAGTCTTGCGCCTTGCGGTCTTTATGGTGTTGTTCGCGTTCGCCGTGGCGTTGATCTTGAAGTTCATTTGAGGATGCCCGATGCCGACCGACGAGCGCGTTCTGGCGATACCGACCGTGCATTTTCAGGCCATCGGTGCGTTTCAAGGCTTTCGCCCCGCAGATGCGGCGTACAGCGAGGCGATTCTCGACCCGCGGCACTTCGGCTTTCATCGTCGCAAAGAAGTCGAAATCGATCCGGCCTTCAAGCAGTTGATCCCCTACGTGATCTTGTGTTGCGGCGAGCGGGTGTTCCACTATCGGCGCGGTGCGGCGGGCACGGAGAAGCGATTGCTGGCGATGCGTTCGATCGGCATCGGCGGGCACATTTCCGAAGAAGACGCGAGCGACGATGGTGATGCGTACACGAACGGAATGGCGCGCGAATTGCGCGAAGAAGTGACGTTCGGTGCGATCGTTCGAGAGTCACTGATCGGGTTCATCAACGACGACCGCACGTTCGTGGGCAGCGTGCATCTCGGCGTCGTGCATCGTCTGGAACTGGAAGTCGAAGCCGTCACCGCGAACGAAGCGGCGATCGCGGACACCGGTTTTGCCAAGGTTGCGGAACTCTGGGCCGAACGCGAACAGTTCGAAACATGGTCGCAATTCGTACTCGAAGCACTGAGAACACGAGATCGATTCAATGTCCCGGCCACAGGATTTTTAACCGCAGAGAACGCAGAGAACGTGGAGTAAAAGCAGTTCATCGCATCGCAGTTCTCACGAATTGTGATAGGACTCCCATCGCAGAATTACTCTTCTCTGCGCACTTTGCGGCCTTTGCGGTTAAAGTTTTATTTCTTCATTTTTTGTATTTTGATCGTTATACAAATGACATTCATCTCTCGATCGTAAGCACCGGGCCAATCGTTCGCGTGATTCGCCAGCCACCTTCGGTTTTTTCGATCCGCTTCGCGGGGTATTCTTTCGCCAACTCAGCGGCTCGCTTCACAATCGGATCGTTCCAGACCTGCCCGGCGGGTGTCAGTGGCGATGGCACTTCGCCGACCAAAACCGCAATTTCACCGGGTACGGCACCGGCGGGAAGTAGTATCCCCGTTGCCGTAACGATGCGCATGAGTGGGATTCCGTCGCGCACTTGCACCGCCAATACAGGTACCTGTGCGATCACATCGAGCTGATATTTCTTGCCGACGGTGAGGTAACCGCCCTGGACGTGCTCGACCCACGGGTGCTTGCGGAACGCCTCGCGGATGCGTTCCTGCGTCGGCGGATCGTGTGCAGGGAATGACTCCGGAAAGTCGCTGAGGTAACGCACTTCTGCCAGGAACGTGTTCTTCTCCAAACCAGCGGGAACGTCGCAGTCGATGTCGGTGAATGCCAGCGTGTACCGCGAACGCGATTGAATCTGGCTCGCCGCCTGAAGCCCCACCCAGACGATACTTGCGAGCAGTGAGACGATCGCGATAAGCGTGGCGAAACCGCGGAGCAGTGGTCGCCGTTTGGGGCGAGATTCCTCAACTGGCGGCGGCGGTTTGGCGTCCTTCTTGCGTGCCATAGCATTACCAAACGTGGAGTTCGCGTTCGAGCGTCACGCCGGAAACCTCTTTCACTTTGGCTTTCACTGCGTCCATCAGCCCCAGAATATCGCGGCCCGTGGTGCCCGGATGCGCAATGGCATAATTGCCGTTGCGCTCGCTGACTTCGGCCCCGCCGACGCGCTTTTTGGCCAATCCAGCCCGCTCGATGAGTTGCGCCGCCGTCGTTCCGGCGGGGCTGCGGAACATCCGCACGCCAGCCTGAAAGCTCAGCGGCTCGCTCGCTTTGCGTGCGATCCACGTCTTGAGCATCCGCTTACGTAACGCTTCGGGTGGGTACGTTTCGAATTCGAACTCGACCCAAAGGATCACCGGTTCGTCGAGGTCGCTGCGATGGTCGGAGAACGTGAGTTCGTCCCGCGTGCGGATTTGTTCGGTGCCTTCGTCGGTGAGAACGGCGACGCGGCGCACGGCCGAGGCGATTTCCCCGGCACGATCGCCGACGTTGCAACGGACGCTGCCTCCGACGGTTCCGTTGATTCCGACGAGCGTTTCCAACCCGCCGAGGCCCGCTTTTACGGTGTATTCGATCAAGTCGAAAAGTGCGGTGCCGCCGCCAGAGCGTACGGTTTTGCCCTTGCATTCGATGAAATCGAACGCCTTGCCGTGCAAGCGCATGACAGCACCCGGGACCGGGTCGTCGAGCACCAGCAGGTTGTAGCCACCGCCGAGCATTCGCAGTGGCACGGCGTCGGTTTTGCAAAATTTCAGCACCGCCGCGAGTTCCGGCACCGTGCGCGGTTGCACGAAGTATTCGGCCGGTCCGCCGATGCGCAAATGCGTATACGGTGCGAGCGGTTCGCGGCGTTTCACGATCTCAGGAAAGGCTTCAGCCAACGTCATTTCGGGTTCTCCTTGCGGTGTCATCTTATACGAAAACCCCGTCAGTTCACGCTTTTCGTACAACACGTTCACCGCACACATTCCATCGAGGCCACTCCTATGCGTCCGAATCCCGTCAAACGACTCTTACGTTCCGGCAAACCGGCAGTTGGCACCTGGCTCTCACTCGGGGACATCACTGCGGCACGGTTTATGGCACGCAGTGGGTTGGACTGGCTGACGGTGGACATCGAACATTCACTCGTCGGCATTGAGACCGCCGTGCATATCTTCGGTGCGGTGGCCGATGCGGGCTGCACGGTGTTGGCACGGGTTCCGGCGAATAAGCACGATCACATCAAGCGGGTACTCGATAACGGCGGGCATGGCGTCGTGGTGCCGATGGTTTGTACGAAGGCGGAAGCAACCGATGCCATCGCCGCGTGCCTGTACCCGCCGCAGGGGAATCGCAGTGTCGGTGGCAGCGTTCATGCACTCAACTGGGGGGCCACGTCGAACGATTATTATGCCCAGGCCAACGATGAAATTGCCGTGATTCTACAATGCGAGCACATCGACTCGGTGCGGAACTTCGACGAAATTTACGGCAACAAACGGATCGATGCGGTGTTCGTGGGGCCGAACGATTTGGCCGCCAGTATGCGCGACGCGAACGGCACCCCGCCCTCCCCCGCCGTCTTCCAGCAAGCCCTCGACGATATCATGGCCGGCTGCAAACGCCTCGGCGTCGCCCCCGGCATCCACACCTTCGGCGTCGAAGAAGCCAAGCAAAAAATCGCCGCCGGCTGGCAGTTCATCGCCGTCGCCAGCGAGTTAAAGTTTATGGTCGATGGCGCGAAGCAAGTCGTCGATAGCCTCGGATTGGGAAAAGGCGCAGACTTGGCGAAATATTGACGTTCACGTTCAATCATACTGTGGCTTTTATTATACTCGACTCTCACGCGAAATGATAACATGTCGAATTGCATACTCGTTCTCGTTTTATTGATGTTATTTGCTACACCTACTCCTGCGATGGAGACTGTCAAAAGGCCGAATATCGTCGTGATGATGACCGACGACCAGCGTGCGGACTTCATGAGCGCGGCGGGGCATCCGTTTATCAAGACGCCGAATATGGATCGTATAGGCAAGGAAGGAGCCGCGTTCAAAAATATGTTCGTGACGAACGCACTATGTGCGCCAAGCCGCGCGACGCTGATGAGCGGGCTATATTCGCACGCGAACGGCGTGACCGACAACATGGGCACGAAGCTGAAAGCGGGCATCATCTGGATGCCGGACATACTGCGAGAGAATGGTTATGAAGTCGGATTCGTCGGCAAATCGCACGTGCCGGGGCACTTTCGCGATCAGAAATTCGACTACTATTTCGGCTTCACCGGACAGGGCACGTACCAGAACGCCCGCATCGCCGAGAGCCTGCCCGATGGCACGATCGGCCCAGACAAGCCGTACGACGGCTGGATGGACGACATCATTACTGAACGCGCGATCACTTGGATGAACCGCGACCGCGGCACGAAGCCATTCGCGTTATTTCTGTTCTTCAAAGCCCCACACCGGCAGTGGAACCCACCCGCACGCTACAAGACCCTGTACGCCGATGCGGTCATCAAAAAGCCCGCCCTCTGGGACGATACCGGTGCGGGCAAACCGCGTGCATTCTTGCAAGCCGCCAATATGTTTGGGCAGTATCCCGACACCAAAAACTACGATGAAATGATTCGCGATTATTGTCGATGTATTACAGGGGTCGATGATAACGTGGGCAAAGTGTTGAAGGCACTCGAAGACAAACAACGCCTCGACGAAACCGCCGTCATGTACACGTCAGACAATTGCTTTTTCCTCGGCGAATGGCAGCGTTTCGACAAACGTTTCATGCACGAGCCGAGTATTCGCGTGCCGATGTTGGTGCGTTTCCCGAAGGCCGTGAAAGCCGGTCAAACGCCGACAGAAATGGCTATCAACGTCGACATCGCCCCGACGATCCTGAACCTTGCAGGGTTACCGTACCCGAACACGATGCACGGCCGCAGCCTCACCGAACTGATCGCGACACCGAAAGCCACCGATAACGTGAAGCCGTGGCGCGACGCCTGGTATTACGAGTATCACGAATTCCCCGACCCGTCGCACAACGTCAACAAACATCGTGGCGTTCGCACCAACCAGTACAAGTTCATCCATTACTACGAACCGCCATTCACATACCGAGAAGAGTTCGAACTCTACGACCTGAAGGCCGACCCCGAAGAACGCACAAACCTCGCCGCGTTACCAAAACATCAGGCGATTGTCATAGCGATGAAAGCGAAATTAGAAGGCTTACGCAATGAACTCGGCGCGAAGTAATGACTGAAATCCACCACCGAAAACATGGATTACATGGAGAAGACTAAAACCAGGACGTTCAATTCTGGATTTTTGACACGAATTGCAATTGCAGGATTCCCATAGGAATTCCCTGGTACGCGGAAGCCGCGACCCAGGGCTAATCGCTGAAATCTCGTTGGGATAAAAACCAAAACAAGAATGACTCGAAATCATCGTCAATTCCGACTTCATGTCATTGCGAGTCTTTCCCTGACGCGAGAAGAAGTTGGGATTGTCATCGAATTTCCGCGAAAACGATCATCCGATTTCTGGTACCCTCTCCGTTTCGGAGAGGGCCAGTTTTCCGGCCTGAAGGGCCGGTTCCATCAGCCCAGGTCGGAGCGAGCAAAGCGAGCGGAGGCCTGGGAAAGCAAGAACAAACAGCTACGGTCCTGAAGGGACCGTTCAGTGTGATCC
>JANXNT010001080.1 GCA_025353985.1 Limnoglobus sp. | reverse complement strand
GACGAGTTTCTTCGCCGCCGCCGTTTTGCGAACGAGCCGTACTTCGCTCACGGTGTGGCAAAGTGGCTTCTCGCAGTAGACATGTTTGCCGTTCGTGAGTGCCAGCATCGTCGGGTGCGCGTGGTTGTGATCGGGCGTACTCACCACGACCGCATCGATCTTTTTCAGCACCGTATCGAAGAGTTTGCGATAGTCGGTGAAGAACTCCGCATTCGGGAAGCGCTTGCGTGCGGCCGCGGCGTTGGCTTCGTCGACATCGCAAATCGCCACGATGTTTTCGGACGCCACACCATCGAGGTTCGCACCGCCGCGGTTGGCGGGGCCGATGATGGCGAGGTTCAGCCGACGGACGTCGGCTGCACTCGTGGGGCGTGCCAGAAGCGTTGCGGCGGTGGCAGCCGTGGCCGACGCGAGAAAGCGTCGACGATCAATTGGTTTCATATTCGACCTACAGAAGTTGGGTGGAAGGCAAACACCATCCGAACAAATTCCGCGACGCGGTGCAACAACAAAATTCAGATCTGCACCCGTTTGTTGTAGATCCACCATTCGGCCATGAGCACGACGAGACCGGCTAACACCGCGAGTTTCCACAAGTCTCGCGGTTGCTTTCGCGGTTTATCCGCGACGATCGTTTGCGCGCCGATTTTGACTTCGTTGATCGGGGCGAGATCGCTTTCGTCGTGGCTGCCTTGCGGGAAGAGGTTGACGGCAAAGCGGTGCGTGGCATTGTCGCCGTTGCCGTCGGTCCAGGTGGCGGTGTAGATGCCGATTTCGGTGGTGTCGGTGAAGGCGAAATCGGGGCGGGTGCCACGCTCGAATGTCTTGCGCGTACCGCTCGGTTTCTGCACCGTGATTTGTTTCACGCCGCCGGGGTGCAAGACTTTCTCCTGGCCGGGTAGCGTCGATTCTTCGTGCCCCGCATCGCGGACATTGCCGAAGTTCATCACGATATTGCGCAAAAACAACACGAAGCTCGGTTCCAGCGGCCAGCGTGTGTTCCAATTTTCGTCGGCGGTTAGTATCGCGAAACAGAGCACGAGATCGGTGAACGAACGCCGGGGAATCCCCGCGAGCAAGACATGCCCGTTCGCGGCTTCCATCAGCTTCAGCGTGCCGCCGGGTAACTCTGGCAAACGGAAAGATTCGTCGATGCCGATGTCGTAAAGTCCACGCAGATTTTGCATAATCGGGTGACGATCCAGCGCGCCTTGCACGCTCGGAAATTTCACGGGGCGAACGCTACGGACGTCCGTGCCGGTGGGCAGGAACGGCGGCGGCGGGTAGCCAATGAACAGCGTGTTCGCGCTCGGCATCCGGTCTTCGCTGTCGGGGCCACAACGGTCGAAAATAATCAAGTCCCACTTACCATCGCGGGCGGGTGCCAGGTACAGTTTCGCATCGGTCAGCACACTCGGTGGCAGGTATGTGACGTTCGCGATTTTCTTCTGCGCGGGGCTATCGAGTACGGCTCGTAACAGGAAATTGTTGTCCGGAGAGACGACGAGAATCTTCGCTTTGCGAACGATGCCGAGGACGGCCCACGCCTCATCGTCGAGCGGGAAAATGTCGTTCGCCGCTTCGAGCTTCGCGTGCAAAATCAGATCGCTACCTTCGGGCACATCGGGCAAGTAGAAGTAAACGGTCTTGCCGCGTGCCGCCTGTTCGGCCTTGGAATTCAGGCGTAATGTGCGCGAATAACTTTTGCGTAGCTCGCCATCGCCATCGAGAAGTTCCAGGCGCACCTTCAATTTGTCCGCCACAACCGCACGATAATTCCGCACGGTGACCGCCACCGTCAGCTTCGTGGTATCGTCTGCATCGCGGTCGTTCACGCTCGGCGTCGGGTCGTCGGCGGCGTTCTCAACATCGTCGGGCGGGGCCTTCTGCCAGCCGCGATCGATGTCGATTCGTGCGATCGCGAGGTTGTTCGCGGTGCCGGTCGGGTTGGCCCCCGGCGGCGTGTGATAGTTCAAATTTAAGTTCGCCAGCGCGAAATCGGGCGACGGAAATTTACCGTCCGAATAGAGGTGAACGTCGGCCGAGATGCCTTCGATCGGGACGTACGTGCGCTCTTTGCCGGGTTCAGGGTTCGCGGGTGCGGTGGCCTCGTTTTCGCTAGATTTCTCCGGATTCGCCAAACTCGCGGCGAGGCCGAGCGCTTCGTCGATTCGCGTCGGCTTGCGGGTCGGTTGAATCTGCGCAACGGCGGCTTTCAACGCGCCGCGATCGTTCGTGTACGACTGCAAAATCTCCGCCGTGCTGTTGAAGGCGATCACCATGCCGAAATCGCCATCGGTCGCCGCTTCGATCTCGCGAATCGCTTGCAGTTTGGCCCATGTCAGGCGATCCGGCGCGGTATCGGTCGCAGACATACTCGCCGAGTTATCGACCAGCAAAATATAGTATCGCCCACCCGTAACCGACCCATGCAAGCGTGGCCCGAGTGCGGCGTAAATTAGCGCGAACGCACCGAGAAGTTGCAGCAACAACAGCACGTTCCGTCGTAGCCATTGCATCAGGCGGTTGACGTGCAGATCTTCGATACTCTTCTTCCACAAATACGTCGAAGACACCGAAATCGGCTTGCGGCGAAGCCTGAGAAAGTAAAGCAGGATGATGAGCGGCGGCACGCAGAACAGCACCATCGCGGCAGGGAGCGTGACCGCGACGTGGTGGCTGACGCCGAACCGCGACTCGAGCCAGCCGTTGACTTCGACCTCGTACCCGGCGAGGTCGGCGGCGAAAATCGCCACCCCCGGCAGCGCGAAAAGGATCAGGCCAACGATGGCAATGGTGAACAGCGAGCGCATAAGCGAGTTTTCCTGCAATGAGCAGCGGACAGTATACCCGACTCGCACTTCGGCGTTGGCGATCGTAAGATGAATTCGGTAACAATAGCGCTCACCAGTTCCGGGACTGCGCGGTATGAACAGGCGGAAGTACATCTTCCCGAACGTCATCGAACTGAACCTTGCGGCCAGTCGATCGTTCGGCGTCAACATTTACCTCATCGATGGCGGGACCGAATACCTGCTCATCGATGTCGGCTTGAACGACACGCTCGGCGAGTTGATCGATCTCATTCGCGAGATGGATTTTCCGCTTTCGAAGTGCAAGATGGTGATCGCATCGCACGCCGACGCGGACCACGTGCAGGCATTGTCGGCGGCGCGCGAACGGTTGAAAACCAAGTCCGCCGCACACGCCCGCGCTGCCACGGCGCTCGAATCGGGCGACGTCATCGAAACCTACGCCTGCATTTCCGCGCAGAATTTCAGCATCCCGATGCCGCCGTGCAAAATCGACCTGAAACTAAAGGATGGCGATACGATCAAAGTCGGCAACCAGAAGTTGGAAGTCTGGCACACGCCGGGCCACACGCCGGGGCAACTGAGCTTCAAAATGGGGAACCTGCTCTTCAGCGGCGACAACATCTACCAGGATTCCTGCGTCGGCGTCATCGACGCGCATCACGGCTCCAATTTGCCCGATTACATTAAGTCCCTCCATCGCATTTTGCACGACGATTCGGAATTCCTGCTCCCGAGCCACGGGCCGATGTTCCGCCGTAACCCCGCGATCATCCAGAAGGCGATCGACCGCCTGACGCAGTATCAGTACCTCGCCGACTTCGGCACCTGTGCCGTCAGTTGGCCATTGCAAGAAGAATGGGAAAAAGCGATCAACGAAGGCCGCATGCCGGATTTGACATAACCGACTCAAAACGCGCTCTCATAATCGACGTAAGTCTGAATTCCGAACACTCGAAAACCGTGTTTTCGGGTGTTTTTTCGTCTTAAAACGCCACTTTTTGATCGCAAATCGCTTATTGGTTCGGAGGTTTTTTGCCGTAAATGGAACTGCTGGTGTGGTTTACGTCGAGAGTCATCGTGTCGACACTTAGCGTAAGTACCGACCAAAACGGACCAAAAATCGACCGAATGGGTACCAATATGGCACCAAAATCGACCGAACGCGCCCTTTCTGTGTCATTTCGGCGCACTTTTGAGTAGGTCCGCGACCGTGTGCAAAAGTCGACTTACGTCAATTAAACGTAAGCTTACTGACTTCGCAAAATTGTGTGGGTGCA
>JANXNT010001033.1 GCA_025353985.1 Limnoglobus sp. | reverse complement strand
AGCCGGTTGCGGCTTCCCTGCGCACCCTCGTGTTCTCGAACGGCCACCCATGCAGCTCCGCTCCTCGAATCGACGTCTACACTGGATGCGCACCAAGTGGAAATATCCACCGAACATACGATATCGCACTTCTCTGCAGTGATTTTGGTCAGCTTCCGTTCTGCGATCCAGAACGCTTTCGCTTTCCGGTCGTAGGCGATGTCCCAACCCGATACATCGAGTGCGGTAACTTCATTGCCTCTTTCGTCGTACACGACTGTCCTGCCCTTCCCGATCCGCCCCTCACCCGTCAGTGCCCAAACGTTTCCGGTCTCCGGATCGACGGCGATTGCGGTGCCATGTACTTCCGGAATGGTGAGCGTCACTTTGCCGGTGAGATCAAATCGTCGGATCCGGTGGGCGACGTTCTCGATCACCCAAATGCACTTGCGGGAGGAGTCCACAGCAATCATCCGGCTGCTGCCGATGGATTCGCAGTTGTTGAAGCCAGACAGTTGAAACGTCTGCCTCCCTTCGGAATCCAGCAGGGTCAAGTTGTCCTTGTATTGTTCTTTGCCCTTGTATTGGTCGTCGCAGTTATCGAGGATGAGAATTCCAGTCAGTTTCGCCACCACTTTGGGGGCGGGAGCGGCCACCACCACAGACAACGAAGTGACGGCGAGGGCCAGTTGCAGAAGGAGACGAAGCATAAATGTTCTCCGAGGGAGAAGTGAGGTTGGAACGATTAAACCCAGCACCCATCGTCGCGTCAATATTATTTTTACTACTTATTCAAAATTTCACGAAATAGTTGGTCAGTGCCTATCTTGCCAATCAAATTAACGAGTACATCTTCGTTATTTTTATGGATGCGTTCCCACAGACGGTCGTTCGTAGGCTTTGGATTGGTCGCGCCCATACGATTTCGCAAAGTCAATAAGTTGTAGTTTATTTGACGTAAGTCGGAATTATGTGGTGTGCACGGACGTACCCAAAATTGCGCGCAAATGACACAGAAGTGCGCGCAAATGACATAGAAAAGGCGCGCACGGTCGATTTTAGGTCGCATTCGGTCGCGAAAAGGTCGGTACTTACGGCGAGTGTCGAGTCGAGTACCATCGCCGCAAACCATGACAGGATATCAGGATAAGGCAAAAACACGGCGAACAGATCAGGAATTTGCGATCAAAAAGTGGCATTTTGAGACGAAAAAACACCCGAAAAACCGGTTTTGAAACTTTTGCAATTCGGACTTACGTCGATTATCAGAGACGATTTGACTCGTGTTTGGCAAAGAAAAAGCCCATCCGAGTTCGGATGGGCTTTTGATGTTACTTCTTCTGCATTGCGCCCCAAACGTCCAGGAAGCCTTCGAGTTGGCGACTTCGGACGGGGTGCTGTAGCTTTCGCACCGCTTTGGCTTCGATCTGCCGGACTCGTTCGCGAGTGACTTTGAAGATGCGGCCCACTTCTTCGAGCGTGTACGTGTAACCGTCGCCGAGACCGTAACGCAGCTTGATGATCTCGCGTTCGCGATACGTCAGCGTCTTCAGCACCGCTTCGATCTTGTCCTTCAACATCTCGTTGGTAGCCGCGTTGACCGGCGATTCGACCGAGTTATCTTCGATGAAATCGCCAAAGTAGCTGTCTTCGCTCTCGCCGACGGGGCGATCGAGGCTGATCGGGTGGCGGCTAATCTTCAGGACACGCTTCGTCTCTTCGTAGCTAATGCCCGCTGCGTGTGCGGTCTCTTCGATCGTCGGCTCGCGGCCCATCTCCTGAAGCAGTTGCTTCGAGACGTTCCGCAACTTGCTCATCGTCTCGATCATGTGAACGGGAATGCGGATCGTTCGTGCCTGATCGGCAATCGCACGAGTGATCGCCTGGCGAATCCACCACGTGGCGTAGGTGCTGAATTTGAATCCGCGACGATATTCGTACTTGTCGACGGCCCGCATCAGGCCCGTGTTGCCTTCCTGGATGAGATCGAGGAAGCTCAGGCCGCGATTGCGGTACTTCTTCGCGATGCTGACGACGAGCCGCAGATTGCCGCCAGAGAGTTCGCGTTTGGCGTGTTCGTACTCGGCAAACCGCTGTTTCATGATCTGCACGCGACGACGAAGCCCGGCAGGCTCTTCGAGCGTGATCAGCATCAAATCCTGGAGTTCCTTCTCCAAGTTTGCGCGTTCTTCCTTCGCCGCACGGTTGCCACGCAGCGATTGCACGGCCCGTTCGAGGTCGTCCATCCGCTCGCTGATTTGCTCCAGCTTCTTCATCAGTGGCTGGACTTTTTGCGTGCGAATCGAAAGCTCTTCGACCAGCGTGACGGTCTTACGGCGACGCGACTTCAACTGAAGGCGAATCTGCTCTTTGTCTTTTTCCAGCGTACGTTCGTCGGTCAACCGGTTGAAGTCATCGACGTTGTATTCCATAAGCGGTTCGAGCGTCCGCAGGTTGTGCGGCATACGCTGAAGGATTTTATCCTTCTCAAGGTTCTCGGTCTGCGAGACTTTGATCGTACGGTCGAACGGCAGGTCGCCGGACTGCACGCGTTTGAGCGTTTCGAAGACGTTGCGAAGGGCATAATCGCATTCGAGGACTTTGCGACGGAAGCGCCGGCGCGTGACTTCGATCTTCTGCGCGAGCGAAATTTCGAGGCGGCGATCAAGGAGTGGGATCTCGCCCATCTGGGTGAGGTACATCCGGACGGGGTCGTCGATGTGACGGCCATCGCCCTCGTTGTCGGAGAACACCGGTTCTTCGCCGCCGGTGGCAGCGACGACCACTTCTTCGGCAGGGCGGGCGGGTTGTTCGTCGCCGTCCTCGGGGTCGATGACGTTGATACCGTTCTGTTCCAGTTGCTCGAGAATATCCTCGAGCCGACCGGCATCAGACGTTCCTTCGGGGAGTGCCTGGTTCACCTCGTCGAAGGTGAGCGACCCCGATTGCTTGCCGCGCTCGATG
>JANXNT010001023.1 GCA_025353985.1 Limnoglobus sp. | reverse complement strand
CCCGCACCTTCCAGGCCCGCTTCCGCCTGACCGATGGGGGCAAGATGGCTGACCTCGGCATGACCGTCGCCGTGCGCCTAGCACCCCACCGCGATAAGCGGCCGCTCACCGTGCCGCTCGCGGCGGTGCTGCGCAAGGGCGACTCCGCGGCGGTGTGGGTGATCGACTCTCCGACCGGCAAGCTCACGCTCACCCCCGTGAACGTGGCCGAGTATCGCAGCGACCGGGCGGTCCTCTCCGGCGGGCTGAGCGGCACCGAACTGTTGGTGCGGGCCGGTGCAGAAACTCGACGCGAATCTGACCGTGCGGATCCTGGAGGACGAGAAATGAACGGGCTGAACTTGTCGTCGTGGGCCGTCGCCCACCGCTCGCTGGTGCTGTACCTGATCCTCGCGCTGAGCGTGGCGGGCGATGTGGCCTACGTGCAGATGGGCCGCGCTGAAGACCCGATGTTCACGATCAAGACCATGATCGTCACTGCGGCGTGGCCGGGGGCGACCGCCGGCGAGGTGCAAAAGCAGGTTGCCGAGCGGATCGAGAAGAAACTCCAGGAGTTGCCGTACTTCGACCACACCCGCACCTTCTGCCGCCCCGGCGGTGCGGCGGTCGAGCTGTACCTCCAGGATACGGTGCCGCCGGCGAAGGTCGCAGAGCTGTGGTACCAGGCGCGAAAGAAGGTGGGCGACATCAAGGCGACCCTGCCCGACGGGGTGCAGGGGCCGTTCTTCAACGACGAGTTCGGCGACACCTACTCGGCCGTGTACGCCCTCACCGGTGACGGCTACACCCCGGCGGACCTCAAGAAGCTCGCCGAGGCCGCCCGCAAGCGGATATTGCGCTTGAGTGATGTCGAGAAGGTGATCCTGGTAGGCGACCGGCCCGAGAAGGTGTTTGTCGAGTTCTCGCACTCCAAGCTCGCGACACTTGGGGTGACGCCGCGGCAAATCTTCGACGGTGTGACCCGGCAGAACGCGGTGTCGCCGGCCGGGAGCGTCGAGACCCCCACCGACCGGGTCTACCTCCGCGTCGACGGGCCGCTCGACGCCGCCGAACGCGTGCGCGATGTGCCGATCCAGTCCGGCGGGAAGCTCCTACGCATGGGCGACCTCGCCACGGTGACGCGTGGCTACGAGGATCCGACGGCGTTCACGGTGCGGCATAACGGCAAGCCAGCCGTCGAAGTCGCGGTCCTGATGCGCAAGGGGGCCAACGTCGTGGAACTCGGGCACCAACTCGACGCCGCCTCGGAGGACATCCGGGCCGAACTCCCCGTCGGCGCGGAGTGGAACACCGTATCGTTTCAGCCGCGGGTGGTCGAGGAGTCGGTCGGCGAGTTCCAGCGTTCCTTCGTGGAGGCTCTGGTGATCGTCCTGGCGGTCAGCTTCTCAGCCTCGGCTTCCGCTCCGGGGTCGTAGTGGCGATCAGCGTGCCGCTGGTGTTGGCCGTCGTGTTCGTGATCATGAACGCAGTGGGGATGAACTTCGACCGCATCACCCTCGGTGCGCTCATCGTCGCGCTGGGGCTTCTGGTAGACGACGCGATCATCGCCACCGAGATGATGGTGGTGAAGATGGAGGAAGGCGCGAGCCGCGCCGAGGCCGCGACCTACGCCTGGACCCACACCGCCCGGCCGATGCTCACGGGCACGCTGATTACCGTGGCAAGGTTCCTGCCGGTGGGGTTCGCCAAATCGACCGCGTCGGAGTACGCGGGGAACATCTTCTGGGTGGTCGGAGTGTCGCTCGTGGTGTCGTGGTTCGTCGCGGTGATCTTCACCCCATACCTCGGGTTCCGACTCCTGCCCGACACCAAGGTGACGCCGGGGGGCCATGCGGCGCAGTACTTCGGCCGGGCGTACCGTGCGCTGCGGTGGGTGCTCACAGCGTGCGCGCGTCGGCCGTACACGGTAGTGGCGCTCACGCTGGGCCTGTTCAGTGTGGGGCTGTACGGCTTCACGCACGTCACGCAGCAGTTCTTCCCGCAGTCGAGCCGCCCGGAGTTGATGGTCGAATTGCGCCTGCCCAAAGGCTCAGCGTTCGCCGCGACCGAGAACGCCGTCGCGCGCCTCGAAGGCGAATTACTCGGCGACCCCGATGTCGATCACGTCACGTCATACACGGGCCAGGGGAGCGTACGGTTCTTCCTGTCGCTCGACCCGGACTTGCCGAACACGAGCTTCGCCAAGGTCGTGATTCTCACCACCGGCCCCGAGGCGCGGGAGCGCCTCCGCACGAAGCTGCTAGGCGTTTTCAACGAGGGGCGCAAGTTGCCCGAGTTGCGCGGGCGCGTGCTGCGCCTCGACTTCGGGCCGCCGGTGGGGTTCCCCGTGCAGTTCCGCGTGACCGGGCCGGATCCCGAACGGGTGCGAGAGTACGCGCACAAGCTGCGCGATGCCGTCCGCGCTGACCCTGCCACGCGGGACGTGCAACTCGACTGGGACGAGCGGGCGAAGTCGATCCGATTGGCGGTGGACCAGGACCGGGCGCGTTTGCTGGGGCTAACCCCCTCGGCGATCAGTGAGGGCTTGCAAACCCTCGTGAGCGGCGTTCCGATCACGCAGTACCGCGAGGGCATCGAGCTAATCGACGTGGTAGCCCGCGCGGTCCCTGGGGAGCGCCTGAAACTCGACACCCTCCCCGACCTCACGCTCTCGACCGAGTCGGGCGCGGCGGTGCCCCTGGCGCAAGTCGCAACGCTGGTGCCGGGGTTCGAGGAGCCGATCCTATGGCGACGCAACCGAGAGACCACCATCACTGTGCGCGCCGATGTCGCCGACGGCCTCCAGCCGCCCAACGTGACCGCTAAGCTGATGCCGAAGGTGAAAGAACTTCAGGCCGAGTTGCCGCCCGGCTACCGCGTCGAGGTCGGCGGCTCGGTCGAAGAGAGCGGCAAGGCCAACGCCGCGATCGCCCGCGTTGGCCCCCTGGTGGTACTGACGATGCTGACACTGCTCATGATCCAACTCCAGAACTTCCGCCGGGTCTTTTTGGTGTTCGCCATCGCGCCCCTGGCCCTCATCGGCGTGTCGGGCGCACTCCTGGCGTTCGGCGCGCCGTTCGGGTTCGTCGCCCTGCTGGGGCTGATTTCGCTCGCGGGGATGGACATGCGCAACTCGGTGATCCTGCTCGACCAGATCGACACTGAGCGCGAGGCGGGGCTGACCGAGTGGCAGGCGGTTATTGAGGCGACGGTTCGGCGCTCGCGGCCAGTGGTGCTGACGGCGGCGGCGGCGATCTTCGCGATGGTCCCGCTCGCGCGCAGCGTCTTCTAGGGGCCGATGGCGATGGCGATCATGGGAGGACTGTCGTTGGCAACTTTCCTGACGCTCGTCAACTTGCCGTGCCTGTACGTGCTTGTGTTCCGCGTCAAGGAGGAGTACGCCGAATCGCACCGGGAGTCGCCCCCTGAAATGGTTGTACTACACCTCTCTCCGGAGGAGCCCAAGGCAGAGGCGAAGCAGGCCGAATCTGCCCGTCGCCCCTCGTCGGAGGGCGAGCGTCGGACGGTGCTGCTAGCCGATCAGCCTTAAGCTCTTGCGAGTCTACTTCGAATGAAGGTCGGTCTTGCTCCACGAGTTAAACGACACGGATCGACTTCGCAAAGTGACCGTTAGTTCAATCCCGTGGCGATGTCGCCTTCGCGTTTGCCGGTGAGTAGTGACTTCACGGCGGCGTTCATTTGCAGTTCTGCGAGCGGTGCGGTCACGTGGCCAAAGTCATCCACGGCACGTTGCAAACGCTCGACGTCGTCTCCGCCCATTGCGGCTCGCAGGGCGTCGATTGCTGCAACCACGCCTGCTCGTTCGTTCGTGGGAAACGCATCGCCGACGAGCGTGAGGGCTTTCTCTGCGTGTTTCAAATCGGCTTCAGCTTTGTTCGTCAACTCGATGAAACGCCTCGCCCGGAAGTCCGAATGTGCGTGTTCGACGCTTTCGAGAACGAGCGTTTCGACTTCGTCTTGCGACAGGCCGTGTGCCGCTTTCACTTCGACCGATGCCTGCTGCCCGCTACGCTGTTCCTTTGCGGTCACGGTCAACATGCCGTTGGCATCTACGAGGAACGTGACATCGACTTGTGCCATCTGCGCGAGCATCGGTGGGATGCCGGCGAGTTTGAACTGGCCGAGCAAGCGGCAGTCCTTCGTCAGTTCGCGTTCGCCTTGATAGATGTTGACGATGATCGCAGTCTGGTTATCCGCAGCCGTCGTGTACCGCGTCGTTTCGCGGCATGGCACCGTCGTGTTCCGGTGGATGAGTTTATCGACGACGCCACCGAGCGTTTCGATACCGAGTGACAGCGGTACGACATCGAGCAACAGCATGTCGCGTCGGCCGCTCGTCAGGATGTCCGCCTGCACGGCGGCCCCCATTGCGACGACTTCATCGGGGTTCAGTTCCGAGTGTGGCGTGCGGCCAAAGAATTCGCCGACACGTTGCCGCACATACGGAATTCGCGTCGAGCCGCCGACGAGCACGACTTCGTCGATCTGCTTGGTCGTGAGTTGCGCATCGCGTAACGCCAACCGGCA
>JANXNT010000992.1 GCA_025353985.1 Limnoglobus sp. | reverse complement strand
CTAAAATTCCCCCACCTGTAATTCCCCCACCGGTACTTGATGGCCTAAAGCCTTTTGGGCCAAGCATAATTTTCCCACCAATCGAGTGGAAGATCTATCCAATACAAAAACCAAAACCGGGTGATGCTCCAGATGCAGTTCCGACTCCAGTTCCTGGTGCACGTCCAGGGATAATAATTACCTTCAGTCCAAACCTACCTGGTGTTTTCGTGCCACCGTTCGTCAGTATCCAAGTCGGTCCGGATACAATCATCATTTATGAAAACTATCGTATCGTTTTTGAGCATGGACCAATTGTAACAATTCCTGTGTTCCCCGGCATCACAAGGCCGTAAATAACGTCATTACGAACAGGAGCAACTGTTAGTTTTGGCGATGCGAATACAATGAAACGTTACGGAGGATGCATGCTGTTGCTTGCGCTGATCAAAATTGTACTGGTATTGTGTAGCGTTGATGGCACCATCTTCCGCATTCTGGCGAGTGCGGCGATGGACAGGCGAATTGCGAATTCGAGTATTGCGGATGCCTATCTTGCAGCCGGTTATATGCCGATACCGCTGCGTTACGAGCCGGCTTACACCGGCTTGATTCTCGACATGGATGTGCGCGGTCGTCATGTCGCAATGCTGATTGACACGGGGGCGGGAGCAACGCTCCTCGACGCTGCGATTGCCAAGCGATTTCAATTGAAACTCGGTCGCGAAGGTGCTGCGAGCGGTTTGGTGGGTGCCGATTTCCAACTTCGCGAAGCGACGATATCCGATGTCTGCCTGAGTCGATTATGTCGCGCGTCGATGCGGTTTTGGGTGACCGATTTGAAATCGCGAATTGTTCCGCAGATCTACAACAGCTCGCTCGCACCAATAGGCGGACTGCTCGGGAGTGACTGGCTCGAATATCTCTCAGCAGTCGTAGATTACTCGAATCGGGTACTGTGGATTAAAAATCCAGCGGGTGCGGATTTGTACCGACTACAAGGAAAATGGCAAGCGATTGCGATGACTGAAGCAGGGGTGAAAATTACAGAACCACGACGCACTATCTTGTTCATGCTCAGTGTGAATGGGGGAGCATTTCGCTACACACAGCGTCGCTACGATGTCACACCGCCAAAACTTCACCATACCGAAGCAAATATACAACTCCAACCGGAAGCGAAGAGATCGATTTATACCGGCACGAATATTGTTATCGATCGTATCCCGATTGTCAGCGGCCATATGCGAGGATGCTATCGATTCGAACAAGGTCGTTTCCAATTTTTGATTGTGACTAACTCAAAGCTGGTTTCATCTCAGTTACCACCTCGTGTCGAATCGACTACCACGAATGGCTACTCGTTCTTCGAATATGTTCGAATGCCCTATTTCATGGAAGACTACGACCGTGTTCTGGATGTCGTTCGGTACCCTTCCGGTTTTCACGTTCTTGCCTGCCGATGGCTCGGTCCATTTGTGCCGAAGTCGATGAACTACTCGCTACCGGGTTGTCGGCTCACGACTTTTCCCGATGGACGATGCACGCTCCTAAATACGCCCGGAAACGTGCGACATGATATCACCGTCAACGGACAGGTGACGCGGGTAATCATCCTGGCTCCATAATCGAGCGGTTACTTCCCCAAGCTGACGGGCGTGAGCGGGATCGGCTGTGGTAGGCCGTTGGGGTTCGTTGGCGATGCGGACGATTGCGGTGCGAATTCGGCGGGGGGTGGCAGTTCGTTTCCGGGCGATGCGGCTCCGCCGGTTGGGTAGCCTGTTGGTGCGCTGAAGATCGGCGCGGCCGTCATGCCGGTCGGTATCGATTGCGGGTACGTTGCGAACCCGGAACTGATCTCGGGGCTGCTGTTGTAGTACGGCTGCGGTGCCATTGGCATCGTTGCCATAGTGTTGCTGGAGTATCGCGGCTGCTGGATGGCCTGGCCTTGGGGTACGCCTGCACTGCGCGATGTCGGCGTGTCGCAGCGTTCGCGGCAACTGCTGAATCGCGAACGCTCCGTGCAGGTTCGGCAGCCCGAATTGCTCGCGAGAATGGCGATGCCGAGAATACTCCACCACAATCGGCTCATGATTTTTGACCTCGTTTGCGAACGTGTCGGTTCGCCAGTTTCAGAACTTTAATCAATTCTGACAGTCGGCAAAATCATTCCAAGCCGAGATCGCGCATAAAAATACCCGCCAGGGATTCCCCAGCGGGTACACTCATCGAATTCCGCACAGTTTCGCTGGCCGTTGCAACCGGATTAACCAGCCTTCTTTGCCGTGCCTACGCCTTTTGCCACAATTTCCTTCTTGAGGTAATCGAGAGCCGCTTCGAGTTGGCGGTCCTTGAACGGTGCTTTCGCGGCCTTTTGTGGCGTGATCGCTTTACCGATATGCTCCTTGTCGTAAAGCAATTCGCCGAGATCCTGGCGCTCTTCGCGCGTGATTTTCACTTCGTAGCCTTTGGTCGGCGAGACGCCCCATTCGTCTTCGGGTTTGCCCGTCGTGCTTCGCTTGTCGATGTTGCGGCCGAGCGGTGGGAAGTATCGCGCCGTCGTCAGCTTGAACACGCCGCCGGTCGTATCGAACGGATCGACGGTCTGCACGCTGCCCTTGCCATAGCTACGTTCGCCGACGATCACCGCACGGTCGTAATCTTGCAGCACGGCGGAAACGATCTCCGATGCGCTCGCACTGCCACCGTTGACGAGGCACGCCATCGGGAACTTCGACTTGTTGAAGTTCAGGTCGGGTTCGCCGGAGTCGTAGTGTTTGTCTTCCTTGCCGACTCGCGGTGTCACCTTCAAAAGCAGGCCACTTTCGATGAACATGTCGGAGATCAGTAGCGCACCGGGCAGCGTGCCACCGGGGTTAAAGCGCAGGTCGAGAACGAAGCCCTTGATCCCCTGGCGGGTGAGTTTCTGCATCGCGGCATGCAGTTCGGCGGCGGTGCGTGGGCCGAACTGGCTGAGGTAGACGTAGCCGATTTTGTTTTCTTCATCGATCAGGAATTCCCAGTTGTCCTTCTCGCCCCGCTTGACGCCGAACACGGTTTCGAGCGAGACGCGACCGCGTTCGATGTCGAGCACGATCGGTTCCTTGACGCCTTCGCGTTCGATGACGATCGTGATCGGGATCCCCGGTTTGCCGAGGATGATCTCGATCGCTTTGTCGGTCTTGATGCCGCGCATCGAGACGACTTTCGGCGCGTCGGCGGGGAGTGGCTTGCCTTCGGGGTCGACTTCGCGGCGCACCTCGACGATGAGGTCGCCTGCCTTGACGCCGGCCTTGTAAGCGGGACTGCCTTTGATCGGCGAGACGACGAGCAGACCATCGCGGGCGAGGTCGCGGCGAATGTGAATACCGATGCCGCTGAACTGCGACTTGAGTCGGCTTTCTTCGCGCTTCATCGTCTCTTTGTCGAAGTAGCGCGTGTGCGGGTCGCCGATACTTTCGGCCATCATCCCGAGCGCGATGTCAGCGTCTTTTTGGTTGTCGAGGTCTTCGCGTTTGCCGAGTTTCGTGCGTGCGGTCATTAGCAAATTCTTCAGTGCATCGGCGTCGAGAGTCTTTGCGGTCTTCAGAATCGCTTCGATGTCCGCAGGGACCGGCTCTTCGATCCGCTTGTACAAACCGCGAATCGCACCTGCAACGAGATCGCCTTCGTTGAGGACTTTGACGTACTTCACCTTGAGCGTTTCGGCGGCGAGTTCGACGATCTGCGTGAAGGTGGCGGCATCCTTCGAGGGCAGGACCATCGCCTCGGCGAGCTTCGCGCGGCTAGCGAGGAATTCTTCCGTATTCAGCTTCGCATCGGCCAGTTCTTGATACTTCTTCCGCAATTCCTGGTGGTTCTTCAGCGTCGGCATTCGGCTCAATAACTTCACGCCTTCTTCGACCGCGTCCTTGGGCAATGTGCCGGCTTTCGCAATCGTGTCGAACGCCGCAAGGCGCTTCAGCGAAGCGGGACTGGCATCGGGATTGCGTGTAATCGCAAAGTGGCTGTTCGTCGCCCCTGCCGCGATCGGAATTGCTTCTTTCTCGCTGACGGTTTTGCCGAGCAACCGGGCCTGCGTCGTGATTTCCTTGTCGAGGTACCGCGTCAGTTCGTCGATACAAATCAAGCCATCGGGTTCGTAGCCTTCCACGTCGGCTGCGCCTTTGAGGCCTGCAACGACCGTGGCCGTGAACAACCCGCCATCGCCTTTGACGATCGGATCGTTGCCGGGAAGGTTCGATAACACGACGACTTTATCGCGAACGGGGGCTTCGTCTTCGTCTTTGTCTTCGGGGGTCGAGCCATAGATCGCGCCGAACAGCGAGAACGCATTCGGCTCCGCGATGATTTCCTTACCGGCGTCGTAACCTTTGAAGTTGACATCAAGGAAGGCGCAGAGTTTTTGCGACTTCACTTCCTTGAGTTCGGTGGCGAAATCCTCGCCGAGTACGCCGTTCTTCGCACGGTCGGTTACGGTTGATTCGTTGGCGAAGAACGCGAACTTATCGATACCCACGGGGCAGCCACGGCCGTAGAGGCCGATCAGCAGCAGGTCGTCTTTACCGGTTTTAGCGACGGCCTGATGAACGGCCGCGATGATGTTTTCGCGAGTCGCGAGTTTGCTGCCACGCTTCGCATCGGCGACCGACGTGAGCAGAATGATGCGGTCCGCCGGGATGCCGAGATACTTGGCATCGGTTAGCAGATCGTACATCGCCTTGGCATCGACGTCCGCCGACGGTCGTGGCTGGATCGCCTTATCGTCGAACTGGCTGACGCCGACGATGACGGCAAACGGTCCCTGCGTTTTCGGCGGGGCGACAACCTCGGCCGCAATGAGGTGAACATCGCAGGCAACGAGAGCCGCAAGCGAGAGGAAAAGCGAGGCAAAACGTTTCATGGCCGTCATGGTCCTTTCTGGACACCACCGCATTCGATGATGCGAACAATACTATTCTGGCGAAGTTTCCAGCACGTCGTCAACCCTGAATGCGATTTCGGAGAGAAAGCAGGAAAATAGTCGTCACCGCTACCCAGGGGTACGACGAAACGTCTAACCCTGGGGTGTACGATCGAACCCCGTTGGGATAAATGCATATCCGATTCTTACCCCAACGGGGTTGCATCAGTTAGCCCAGGGTTAGACGTCTTACGTCGTACCCCTGGGAATACCTGCGATGTCGTGGGTTTCCCTTGCTTGCGCGTTTTGAAGTTGCGCGTTTTGAAGTTCGAACGTTCCCTCTTGAAATGCGGCGATCCGCGATCTGGAAGGATTTCGTAGGGCACCCCTTGTGGGTGCCTGGGATGAATCTCCCAGTCTCTGGCATACGAACCGGCACCCACAAGGGGTGCCCCTACATTTGAATGGCGCAACTGCAAACCGCTCAAACGAACGATGTCATCGTTTTCTGCGATGGCGTGCATTTCGTGGGTTTCCCTTGCTTGCGCTGCGGGCTGGCACGATAGATCATTTCTGCTCTGCCAGGCGATTCAGCACTTCGATCCCG
>JANXNT010000956.1 GCA_025353985.1 Limnoglobus sp. | reverse complement strand
CGAAAGTTTTCAAACCGTGTTTTTTGTGTTTTTTCGTCTCAATAAGCCCCTTTTTTGATCGCAAATGACTGATTTGTTTCGGGCGATTTTGCAGTATCCTGCGGCCCTGACGTGGGTTATGGCGACCGCCTTCGATCCGTGACTCGCAGTAAGTACCGACCTTTTTGGGTCAATATGCGACCTAAAATCGACCGTGCGCGCCTTTTCTATGTCATTTGCGCGCACTTTTGTGTCATTTCGGCGCACTTCTGAGTACGTCCGTGCACATCGCACAATTCCGACTTACGTCATATCGTCGAAAACGTTTTGATTTTTGCAAATCGTCTGGGCGATCGAATTTCGGTCTCGCGATCGCACTTCGCATCGCTTATCTGTATGGCAGACAAACCGGTTTGGTACTACGCGAAAACAGTATCATTTTCGCCATCAGGAAGTATGATAAAGCCAACTGCAATGACGCTTCTGGAGTATCGGCATGAGCAATTCTTGGTACGCGGTCGTTGGCACGCTGATACTGGCAACGGGGTCGCGTGCGGTGGAGCCGACGTTGACTTACGAGAAGGACGTTCGGCCGATTTTGAAACAGCACTGCTTTCAGTGCCATGGCGAAGAGGCGAAGCCGAAGGGCAAACTCGATCTGCGTACTGTCAAAATGATGGTGAAAGGCGGTCGCGAAGGCCCAGCGATCGTGCCTGGCAAACTGGCGGAGAGTTTGTTGTGGACGCGGGTTGAGTCCGACGAGATGCCCGAGGGAGCGAAGAAAGTACCCGCGAACCAGAAGGCGATTCTGAAGCGTTGGCTGGAGCAAGGCGCGAAGACGGCCCGTGCCGAACCGGACAACCCGAACGACGCCAAGTTCACTGAGGAAGAGTTGCAGCATTGGGCCTGGCAACCGGTCGCAAACGTTCCCATACCGCAGACGAAGTTCGCCGTCGAACATCGCATCGACAAGTTTCTCTCGGTCAAACTCGCAGCGAATGGTATCGCGAAATTCTCCGCAGAAGCGGACCGTCGCACTCTGATTCGCCGCGCGACGTTTGACCTGACTGGCTTGCCGCCGACGCCGAAAGAGATCGAACAGTTTCTCGCAGACACATCGCCGACCGCATACGACAAGCTCATCGATCGCCTGCTAGCCAGCACGCAGTACGGCGAGCGTTGGGGCCGCCACTGGTTGGACGTCGCCGGGTATGCGGAGACCGATGGCTCGCCGGGAACCGACAGCGAACGACCTCACGCCTGGCGCTACCGTGACTACGTCATTCGAAGCTTCAACTCGGACAAACCGTACGACCAATTTCTGCGCGAACAACTTGCTGGCGACGAACTGGCAACGAAGCCATACAAGCTGGATGATCCCGTCACGCTCGACCTGCTGGCGGCCACGGGTTTCCTCCGTATGGCCCCCGATGCGACGCAAGTCGCCAACACGATCATCGAACGGAACCAAGCTGTTGCAGACACTTTTAAGGTCGCGACAACCGCGTTCCTCGGCGTCACGGTTGGCTGTGCGCAATGCCACGATCACAAGTACGATCCGATCCCTACCGAGGACTATTACCGCCTCCGCGCGATATTCGACCCTGCGTTCGATTTGACCGTGTGGAAGAAGCCCGCCGAGCGCGTCGTCGATACCACGCCGAAACCAATTCGAGACAGCGTCGTAGAGTTGCAAAAGCAAGTCCAGGCGAAAGCCACCGCTTTGGACAAAGACAAAGATGCCGCCGCGAAGGTCGTCTTCGATCGGGAATTAGCCCGCGTTCCAGTTGATGAGCGTGTTGCGGCACTGGCGGCAATCACGGCTGTGGAAAATGCTCGCACGCCGGTGCAAATTGCGCTTCTCAAAAAATATCCGAACGTCAAACCGACGAGTTTCATTCGCGGTTTCTTCGTCGAATACGACAAGACTTTGCACGCGAAATTTCAAGCGGAAGAAGCGGCCATCGCGACATTCCGCGAGACAATTCCGCCACACGAATTTCTGATGACGGTCGACGAAACGACAGCTACACCGGTAAGTAAGGTTCACTTCCGGGGCGACCCGGAGCAGCCGATGAAGGCGGTGGCTGCCGGTGAACTCAGCGTGTTATCGCGAACGAAACCGTTGTCGATTCCCGATAAGCCCGCAGGGGCATCGTCGTCGGGGCGTCGGCGAGCGTATGCGGATTGGCTCGTAAACGGGAAGCATCCACTGACGGGGCGCGTCATCGTCAACCGACTGTGGATGCACCATTTCGGCAAAGGAATCGTTGGCTCGCCGAGTGATTTCGGCTTGAACGGCGATCGGCCAACGCACCCCGAATTGCTCGATTGGCTGACGACCGAATTCATCGCCGGTGGCTGGAAAATCAAAGCCATGCACAAACGCATGATGACCAGCGCCGCCTACAAACAAGTCGCGAAGCGGACGCCCGAACTCGACGCAATCGACCCCGACAATCGACTCCTCGGCCGCATGACGCTTCGTCGCCTCGATGCGGAATCGGTACGCGATACCATCCTCGCGGTGAGCGACAAACTGAAGTCGGGCCTCGGTGGACCATCGACGCCCGTTGCGGAAGAAGGAGATGGCAAAGTCGTGTTTGGCAAACGAAAAATTAACGAGGGGCTGTT
>JANXNT010000954.1 GCA_025353985.1 Limnoglobus sp. | reverse complement strand
CTGGCCGACCATTAGGATTGTCCCATGATTCAGATGTATTCGTACCTTGATGTGGCCGATATTTCGCTCAGCCGACGCATCATAGTCGTTTGCGATCAGTAACATTGCGACGGCAATCCCGACAAATATTGCAGGCCCAGCGGTATTCGTTCGACCGGCACCGCAAAGCAGGCCACCGCCGAACATCGCCAGAAAACGCAATCCGAGAACAACAGTCGCATCGGCAGGTGAGCTACCCATAATTGCCGTGGTCAATTCGCCAAATGTAACGAGTAAACCGAGTGTCGCGATTGTGCCGAGACTGATTCTCGAGAGAAATGTGGGACGGATCGGATCAGGCGGCGGTACGGTCGCCACATCGGCCGACATAAATGCTTCTTGTGGCGCAATCAATCGGGCCGAACACTTCGGGCAATGCGTCTGGGCTGTAAAGGCCATTTCACAATTCGAGCAGAAAAGTTGCATATTTCGTCATCGGTGCGGCCGGGCGATGATGGTCACTCTGGCGAAGCATAGAACGCAGTTCGCGTCTGGCAAATATCGGTCATCGCGGTTTGCCCTCTCCGGGGCGAACGATAATCTTGCGGTTCGCCGCGCCGCCAGGGAACTCTTCGCTCGTGCCATTCGGCCATTTCACTTCGAGTTTCTCATAAGCGGTTGCTCTGCCGAGGCCGAACATGCCGATGGCGGCACTCGACGATAAATAGCTCTGTTCGGGGTGAATCGTCTGAAATTGCATACGCCCGTTTGCGGTCACTTTCAGTTCGGTACCGAGGAGATCGCGATTGCCGCGTTTCGGGTCAATGGCCTGGATTTTGAGCCAGTTGTTTCCGACGGATACGTTGCGATAAAGCCGTGCTCGATCCCCAAGACTTACGACTAACAGATCGGGGCGGCCATCGTCGTCGAAGTCACCCATTGCTAGGCCACGTGCAACGTTCAGCATGCCACAAAATGCGAGATTCGAAGTAGAAATATCGACGAACTGACCCTTTCCTTCATTTTTCAGCAACTGATTCCGCTCGGCATACGGTCGCCAGAATGGCGGGAGATGGTCGGTACCCGGCACCGGTGGTCCCGAGTAGACTTTGCCGTTTACGAAAGCGATATCGGGGCTGCCATCGAGATCGAAATCGGCGGCCACTGCACCGAATCCGGTGCCGCGCCACTTGGTTTTGAGCACGCCGGTTTCGATGGTTTTATCGCGGAACAAACCGGCGGGGCCTTGTTGCCAGAGCGTGTGCGTTTCGTTCGTGAGATGCGTTACGAACAAGTCGGTCAACCCGTCGCCATCGTAGTCGGCCGCTGCGATACCCATGTTCGCGTACTGCGAACCCATTCCCGTCAGGGCAATCCCGCGCGAAAGTCCTTCTTCCTTGAATGTGCCATTCTTCTGGTTGACCCAGAGAAAATTCGGTTTGCCATCGTTGGTCACAAACATGTCGGGCCAGCCGTCGCCGGTGAGATCGGCACAATAAACGCCCAGCCCTGGGCCAATCTTCGTAGCCAGACCCGATGTCACCGTGACATCTTGAAACTTGGCCATCGCACCGTCTTTCGCGCCGAGATTGTGAAACAACTTGGCAGCCGTTCCTGGAAAGGTTTTCGGCCCGCAGAAGTCGCGCGAACCATCGGGGGCAGCACAGGGCCACGAGCGGTCGTAATCGACGTAGTTGACGATGATGAGATCGAGCCAACCGTCGCGGTCGTAATCGAAGAATGCGGCCGAGGAACCCCACAACGGGTTGTTGATCCCCGCTTCCGCAGTCACATCGCGAAACTTGCCGCCACCCTCGTTATGAAGCAGTTTTGCACCCACAAACTGCGTGATGAGTACGTCAGGCCGGCCGTCGTTGTCGAAATCGCCTACCGCAACGCCGACGTTATAACCGTCGAAATCCAGGCCGCTGCCTACCGATGCATCGCGGAAAGTTCCATCGGCGTTTTGCAGGTACAGCTTGTTCGTTTTGCCCGTCTTTGACCCTGCCGATTGCAACAGCAGTAAGTCCAGTTTGCCATCGCCATCGGCGTCGAACATCGCGCAACCGGCGACCATCGATTGTGGCATGAAAAACTCGCCCGTCGGCCCGCCATCGTGAACGAACGACAGGCCAACTTTATCGGTCACATCCTCGAACCAAACCGGGCCGGTGGCAGGCTCCTCCACAACTGTCGTTGCGGGCGGCGTGGCCGGTTTGCATCCGCAAAAAACCAACGACACGCCAATTGCAAATGTCAGCGTTCGGCACACGGTGAAAGTCAGAATGGATGGCATAACTGTTTTCCGAAAAATGAATGAATCCTGACTTTGTTGTAACAACTCGACGACTTTTCGCCTCTCATAATCGACGTAAGTCCGAATTGTGAATGCTCAAAAACCGTGTTTTCGGGTGTTTTTTCGTCTCAAAATGCCTCTTTTTGATCGCAAATCGCTGATTTGTTTCGGGCGTTTTTGCCGGATCCTGCCATCCTGTCGTGGGTTATGGCGACTGCCATCGATTCGACACGCGCCGCAAGTACCGACCATTTCGGGTCACAATGCGACCTAAAATCGACCGTGCGCGTCTTTTCTATGTCATTTGCGCGCACTTCTGTGTCATTTGCGCGCACTTTTGGGTACGTCCGTGCACACTGCATAATTCCGACTTACGTCAAATCGTCGAAAACTTATTGACTTCGGGAATTTGTATGGGCGATGCCAAATCGGGACACACCACGACCCGCAATCGGGAAGGTGAACGTCCCTAGCTAGCGCTCTAGCGCTTCGGGCTAACGGGATGCTATTGTCTGACCGGTAACGTCTCATTTCCGATCGCATGAAGTGTAAGTGGCACCTGAACGCAGCAAATCACCCCGCGCCGAGTCCGATGCCGTTGAGGATGCCGGTGTTCATTGTGCCGTCGCGGATGGTGAAGATGCCGGGGTAGCGTGCGTCCCAGGGGGCGTTAGCGGCGGGGCAATACTGGCGGCTGTTGGCTTCGATGGCGGCGACGCCGGGGATGTGTGCGGCAATGCCGGCGGAGTGAATGAGGGATGCGCCGGGGCACGATAAGTCTTGCACGCAGCGGAACAGACCATATTTCTGTGCGGCGGCGGCGAGCAACAGCGTCTGCGTTTGCCCTTTGCACGCCTTGAATGCCACGCCGGTGTAACCCATGTCGCGGGCCAGTCGCAGGCTGTCGAGGTCGATCAGCGATTCGTCGATCACCACCGGCTTATACTTTGCGGCTGCGTGCATTTTGTTCGCCGGATTCGCCTTCAAATCCCGCGCCGTCGGCTGCTCGACGTACTGCACGCGATCGTACGCCACGGGGCTTTTTGCCTGCAATTGCTGTAAAAATCCGAGCAGATATTCGACGTTCTGGCAACGCTCGTTGAAGTCCAAAGAGTAAAACCACGTCTCGATGCCACGCGATTGCTGGGCCACTTCCGCAACGGCGTTCACCCGCATCACGCGGTCGACATCCCAGCCGATGTCGTCGCCGTTGAGTTTCACTTTCAGATGCGTCAGGCCGTCGCGCAGAATCCACTCGGCGAGGTGCTCGGGCAGGCCATCGGCGAGCGGCGTTTGCACATTCGCCGGAGTGATGGCATCGAGCGCGCCGACGAGGTGATACAACGGCATCCGCGCTTTCGGCTCGGCTGTCACGTAGCGGTCGATCCGTTCGCCGGCGAACTCCGCGCCTAGGTAATGCTCGAGATCGCGTTCGACGAAATCGGGGCCATAACAGTGGTAAACGTGCAAATTGTGCGCTTTGCCGTACGCATCATGGAGTGCCGCATCGAACGCCGATGCCACGACAAGCGTCGATAGCAATGGCATCGGTTCAGTCAACGCGAGTTCCTTCGTAACCTGCGCGCAAATCGCAGGGAACCCGGCTTCGAGTGCGTGCGTAATGTCGATCGGGTGTGCCGTATCCGGGCATTCGCCGTAGCATTTCGCGAGTAAATCGGCGGCACGTTTCATCGCCGCGAGCGTGTCCTCGTAGCCGAGAACCCGCGATGGGAACGACCAAACGTTCCCGAGCGGCATCGACCCGAACCCACTCGCCACCTGGCCACGCCGCGTTTCAAGTGTCAGATTCACATCCAAAAGCGTCACGCGATCCAGCACGAGGCCGCCAAACTTGATCGGCGAGCGATAGCGAAAATCTTCGTAAGCGAACGACAAATCGCGAACGCGGACATCCGTTGGCAACATTGGCGGGGCCTCGTGTGCGGGATGATAAAAAGGAATCTTATTGGAGACACGTCGTTTGACGCGAACTGTCGATGAACAAATTCCGAGTGGCTGCGAAGATTATTTTCGATTTTGCGAGAATTGTGTTGACGTTCGTATATGAGTTGGCGTATCTTGATTTTATTGGTGATTGCTGCCTCTACTCCCAAAAACGATGAACCGGGTTCGCTAACAGCCTCTCCCCTCTGTTAACGAAACCCGGTTCTTCGCTTGTCGCTAGAGCATATTCGGTTTGGTCATAGATGCTGCCTCTCCCCTCAGACCCACTTCCTCTCCGATGTCTGTCTAACGAATGAATCACATTGCAGCCGGTGTGCCAAACGTTGTTTTGCCCACGCAGATTTTCTCGAATGACGCTAAAATCCCTTGTTTTGCAAGCATTTTTGGAGTGAAAAAGAAAGTGAACGATATCGGAAGGCATTGTGACTGCCTCGCAAATTGCCTCAAATCTCCGCACGGAGTGCATGCCTGATGGGCGTTAGCGTATCGTTCGACAGGATTGACAACATGAAACAGGATTCGAAATCTCAGTCTAATTCATTCCTTCTTCAAATCCTGTCGATCATCTAAATCGTGTCTATGAAATTTTGGACAAGATTCGGAACACGAGTTTTGTCTTTTCTACCTGCAATTCACGTCGATCTTATCTGGCTTCTGACTTGTCTCGCCGCGAACCGTACGATGATACGGTACCGTTCGACCGACTGCACATGAGACTTCGATGGCCACGGATATTCACGCGCGAGAATTGGAACTGCAAACTGTCACGGAGCAACTCCTGGACACCTACAGCAGTTGCAGCCGGTTGAACCACTTGGGCCACGAACCGTTGCCGAGCCGCGAGGGGGTTGCCGATATTATCGCCGACCTGCGCGAAGTGATGTACCCCGGCTATGGCAAACGCAAGAACTTGCACATCGGGAACATCGGCTATTACGTCGGTGGGCTGGTTGATCTGCTGCACGACAAACTGACCGTGCAAATTAGCCGTGCGCTCCAACACGATCTCAACGAAGAATCACCGCACACGGACTTCGACATCCTCGGTCAGTTGCGGGCCATCGAACTGCTACGGCGGCTGGCGGGCGTGCGAATTACGCTCGAAAAAGACGTCGAAGCCGCGTTCCGGGGAGACCCGGCGGCGAAGAGCCACCACGAGATTATCTTTAGCTACCCCGGCCTCGAAGCGATCAGCATTTACCGCGTAGCACACGAACTGCAACTGCTCGGGGTGCCGTACATTCCGCGAATGATGACCGAATATGCCCACGCCAAAACAGGTATCGACATCCACCCAGGGGCGACGATTGGCCCTGGGTTTTTCATCGATCACGGCACCGGCGTCGTGATCGGCGAGACCTGCCACATTGGCGAAAATGTGAAGTTGTATCAGGGTGTCACGCTCGGCGCGCTTAGCTTCGAGCGGGCCGACAACGGCGAACTCGTTCACGGCAACTACAAACGCCACCCGACGCTCAAAGATTCCGTCGTCGTTTACGCGAATGCCACGATTCTGGGTGGCGCGACCATTGTCGGCGAACGCGCTGTCATTGGGTCGAACACGTGGATCACCGAAAGCGTGCCTCCCGATACGACGGTTGTTTTAGAAAAGCCCAAGTTGCGCGTGAAGAACGGCAAAACCACCCCCGCCAAGACCGAAGCCGAAGCCGTGATGTACTTCATCTAATTCCGCCATTTCCTGTCGTTTCTGGCACTCGCCACAACTAACGTTTCTGCCATTTGCGCCGAAATTGTAACTTTTACCGATCCACCGGGTTAAAAAAGGTCGGTAAACCTGGTAAATTAGTTGCCTTGGCGGACTTTGTTCACCAAAACTATACTTGTTGGTAAAACTTACCTGGCGCAAGCCGGGCGAGAATTTCTGTTTCTCTTGCGTCGGTGGTGGGCGGTGGCCCACAGAAGGAGAATCTTCGGTACACACCCGTGAACCGTCTCGAAATCGCGTGCCACGCCGATTTGCGTCGCACTCCACGAATACAGGTTTCCTCTTCGTGAGGTCGTTCAGAATGCCCAACATCGCCCAACTCGTTACCCGCTTGCCGTTCCTTGGCCGGTGGCTGCAACCCACAGAATCCCCCATCGCACACTCCCAGCGCCGCGTCAGCGGTCCGACGATCCTCACGGCGAAGGTTCCCGTGCTCGTCGGCTCGAACCTGTCCCGCTCGTTCGGTACTGGTTCGACGAAGATGTATGCGCTCAAAGAGGCCTCCGTCGAATTCCAAAAGGGAGAAATGAACCTCCTCATGGGGCCGAGCGGCAGCGGGAAGTCGACACTTCTGGCAGTGTTGTCGGCACTGTTGCGCCCCGATAGCGGCACCGTGACGGCCCTTGGTCGCGACGTCTGGACGATGGAAGATAGCGAAATGGAGCGGTTTCGCCTGGAGCATTGCAGCTATATCTTCCAGGGTTACAACCTGTTTCCCGCATTGTCGGCACGGCAGCAACTCGAAGTCGTGTTGCGTTGGGGAGAAGGCGTTTCGGCCCGGATTGCCCGCAAACGTGCCGACCACGTACTCGGCCAACTCGGCATGGCGAACCGTGCCCACTTGCGGCCATTGGCACTCTCCGGTGGCGAAAAGCAGCGTGTGGCGATCGCCCGTGCGTTGGTCAAGAACCCGTCGTTCATCTTCGCCGACGAACCGACGAGTGCCCTGGACTGGGAAAACGGCCAGCAAGTGATGAACATGCTGAAGGAATCGGCAAAGTTACGCGGAGCGACGGTGTTGGTCGTCACGCACGATCACCGACTCGAAGGCTACGCGGATCGTATCTTCAAGATGGCCGATGGCACGATGAAAACCGACGCCCAAGAAGCCGCCGAATCCGCAGACATCGGCCGCACCCGGCACAAACCCCTCGACGTGGATACCAGCGAACTGACGCCGTTCCCGAACGCGAAACGCCTCCGCCTCAGCGACCCCCACCACCCCGTGTTAAACGGGAAATAGGGTGATCAGCCTACAAAGCGATTCTGATAAAGTCGAAGTCGTCAGACTTAGGTGCGCGCGAAGTTGCAGTGTCATAAGTCTCACGACTTCTACTACAAGGAACTCGATCCCAGATTTATTTCCCGACGACTTGTGGCGTGTGGCCCATTTTCTTGAGTTCTTCGAGTACGGCGACGGCGCGGCCGGGGCGGATGAGCAAGACGCGATCCGATAGCCGACCCACGACTTCTGTTGAGAGTTTTTTCCGGGCGAGCAGTTCCTCGGCTAACACCGCGTCTTCGGTGAGTACGAAGCAGACGCGGCGGTGGAGCTTGGCGGCGAGGCGGATCGTCGTGGGTGTCATACCGGAGATTCTATCGATTTCGGAGGCGGCGCGGGCAGGATTTCCCGTTCGTCGACGATCGCGTAACTGTACCCTTGCTCGGTCAGAAACATCTGCCTGTGGTGGGCGAAGTCGAGTTCGCGGGTATCGCGCGTGACCACGGTGTAAAAGTTCGCTTCGCCACCCGCCCCCTTCGGACGCAACACGCGACCGAGCCGTTGCGCTTCTTCTTGCCGACTGCCGAACGTGCCCGATATCTGAATCAGCACGTTTGCATCCGGCAAGTCGATCGCAAAATTCCCGACTTTCGATAACACGAGGTGCCGCACTTCGCCGCTGCGGAACTGGTTGTAAAGCAGTTCGCGTTCGACGTTCGGCGTCGAACCGGTGATGAGCGGGATGTTGAACCGCTTCGCCATCGTTCGCAATTGCGACAAATATTGGCCGATGACGATCACACGCTGATCGTGATAGCGGCTGAGCAACTCCGCCACGACTTCGTCTTTGACGGGGTTTTCGCTGGCGAGGCGGTACTTGTGTCGCCAGTCGGCGACGGCGTACTCCATGCGCAAGCGGTCGTCGGGCAGGCTAACGCGAATTTCGGTACACGACGCCGAGGCGATCCAGCCTTTCGATTCGAGTTCTCGCCACGGTACATCGTACTTTTTCGGGCCGATCAGCGTGAAAACATCGCCTTCGCGTTGGTCTTCGCGGATCAGCGTCGCGGTCAATCCGAGCCGTCGCCGGGCTTGAATCTGTGCCGTCACGCGGAACACGGGCGCGGGCAACAAGTGAACTTCGTCGTAAATGATGAGGCCCCAATCTTGCTTGTCGAACAAGCCGAAGTGGGGGTATTCATCGGGCGAACCGGGGCCGCGGCGTTTGCCGCGCGCTTCGGGTTCGTCTTCGCCTTCGAGTTCTTCCATCGTCGGCTCAGGCATCGGCTCGTCTTCTTCTTCGTCGTCGTCCTCGATATCGTCATCGCTCGGTTTCGGCTTGTTCTTCTTCCGCTTCTTTCCCGGGCGATACGTGATGATCTGATACGTGGCCACGGTAACCGCGCCGATCTCTTTCGTGTCGCCGGTGTATTCCTTGACATCGTCTTCGGTGAGGTTCGTTTTGTCGATAATTTCGCGACGCCACTGCTTCACCGCCGTCACGCTCGTCGTCAGCACGAGCGTCGATTTCTGTAGAAGCGCCATCGCCGTGATGCCGACGATCGTTTTGCCCGCACCGCACGGCAGCACGATCACACCGGAACCACCGCGAACATCGCCACCCGCGTAGAAAACATCGGCAGCATCACGCTGATAATCGCGCACGTGGAACGGCAAGCCGCTCCGGGCGATCTCACGGAGTTGCGTCGGCAGTGCGGCCCCTTCGGTGTAACCCGCGAGGTCTTCGGCAGGGTAGCCAACGGAAATCAGCGTTTGCTTCAAGATGCCACGGTGTGCCGGGTCGATCGAAAAGCTGAGGTCGTCGATGCGGACGCCGAGATATTCCTTGAGCTTCTTCTGACGGCTCAACTCTTCGAGAAGCGGTTTATCGCGGCAAACGAGCCGCAATTTGCCTTCCTCGATACGCTCCAGGCGCACGCGGCCGTAGCGGCTAACGGTTTCGGCGAGGTCGCCGGGCAGCGTCTGCGGGATCGGGAACTTCGTGTACTTCTGAAGCACTGCCACCATCTGCTCGGCGGTAAACCCGGCGGCGGCGGCGTTCCACAGCGAGAGGTTCGAGATACGGTACGTGTGGATGTGCTCGGGGCTTTTTTCCAGTTCCGCGAACGGCGCAAGCGCATCCCGGGCCGCAGCATATTTCGGATTGTCCACCTCAACGAGTACCGAACGATCCGACTGCACGATGAACGGATTCATCGGGTCGAACGTCGGGAAGTTGGTGGCAGGAGGCACGGTTGTCACGGCAGTCGCGGCCGTGGCGGGCGTTTTTGTCAGCGGCATGTTCACCGGCGGGTTGCGAGTAAAACCGAACAGACCATCGTAGCGATTACACCCATGCAGTTGCAAGGCGGGTTTGTGCGTTGTATCGGTTTGGGAGGCAGGTACGCAGTTTCCCACGTTGTCTCGGTGCGGATCGCATAACATAGAGCCAACGATACAAGAGGTGCATAATGGCCGAAGCAACAATCGCGCTCGTTGGTTGGGAAAGGGCACTCATGGCAGCGGAAAAAGTCAAGGAACGGATGCGCCGGGCAACGCGCGCACTCGATGCCGCAGGCGTTCGCTATGCCGTCGTTGGCGGGAACGCGGTGGCCGAGTGGGTGGCACGGGTCGATGAAGGGGCCGTCCGCAACACCCGTGACGTCGATATTCTCATTCGTCGTGAGGACTTCGATGCGTTGCGAGATGCGCTCGAAAGGGTCGGCTTTACCCACTATTTTGGCTCCGGCATCGACATTTTTATCGATGGGCCGGATGCGATGCCGAGTTCTGGGATTCACTTGCTGTATGCAGGCGAGAAAGTGCGACCCAACGACCTTCACACACTGCCCGAGATCGACGAATCCGAACGCGCCGTCGAGTTCCAAGTGGTCAGCCTTCAAGGCCTGATCAAGATGAAATTGATCGCCTGGCGACTCAAGGATCGCGTGCATCTGCTCGACATGATCGGCGTCGGACTGATCGATGAAAGTTGGCCCGCACGATTCCCACCACCGCTCGGCGGGCGATTGCAGCAACTAATCGACGACCCGAACGGATGAAGCGGCAAATTTCTTCAGCGAGGCACTACGATGAATTCGCTCAATCAGTTGATCTCGTTAGCATCGAAACTCAACCCCGTTGAGCTTCGGCAACTTTCCGTTGCCATTAAACGATTAACCACCCAGAAATGTAAGACGGAATTCCATTTGGATGGAATCACGTATCGCTTGACACGGTTGAGCGATGGCGAGTTTATCGACTCAATGAGGAGGAGTTTGGCAATTCAGGACGACTACCAGTTTTTGATAGGGTTGTTTTTAACGAATGAAAATGACAACCTCAATTTCGCTGAAATTCAGATTGTCCTGTCAGAAAAGTTCGGGCCGAGCGGGAAGTATTTCGACACCTACAAGGGATCGTTTTCCTTTCCTTTTGCTCTTGATGTGATCCGCGGAGACAATTCGTTCGCTTACTTATTTGAAGTCCATAACTGCCGCGACTCGTTGTATTACATCGTTCGCAAGATCGTTTCAGAAAACGATCCGCGGTTAAAAGAGTTCAAGATTCCACAACCGGTGGAAACTGAGTTTTCCCGCGCCGAGATCAATCGATTTACGGCTTTCTTTCACGGCTTCCTGATTGGTTACTGGGAAAGCATATGCGAACGACCTCACGAATCGTTCGTGCGAGTTATCCCTGCGGGTTCGATCGTTTACGGCTATGTCGAGGGTCGTGCTTTCGAGGAGACGCACGAAACCGAGGAAGAACTCGATACGGCAGCAAAACACTACCTCGCGAAGATTAGAAACGATTGCGACGACGGAATCGTCGTGAACACGAAGGACTAATTTGTTTCCGCTTCGGGGAAGGTGACGCCGGCGTAGATGTCTGCGAGTGGCACTTTTACTGGCACCGATGTCAGTTCTAGTTTCGAATCCATACCGACGAACGCGACCAAGGCCCATGAACCATCTGCGGAGCGAGTGAACCGTTCGCACACCGGCTCGCGTTGGGAAACCATAACGTACTCCATCAGCGATGGCAGTTTCTGATAATGTCGGAACTTGGTCGTTCGGTCGTAAAGCTCGGTCGAATCGGATAGCACTTCGACGAGTACACGCGGATTGACAAGTGTGTCGGAATCTTCTGACGCATACTCGGGCGGGCCACAGACGATGATGAGATCGGGGTAGCAATACAACCCCGTGCTGCCAATCCGCACACGCTGATCGCGCGACAACGTCCGGCACTGAGTGCCCTTCAAAAGACCGCCAATCTCGGTCGAAAGATTCTCGTTGGCGATGTTGTGATGGCGGTTCGCACCGGCCATCGCGTACATTTGGCCGTCGAAAAACTCGCTTTTGAACTCGGCTTTTCGCTCGATCGCCAGATACTCGGCGACGGTCAATCTCGATTTCGGTAGTGCAGTCATGATTCCCCTCGCACGACGATTGGCGTCGTTAATGTTTTGTTCGCAGGCTCAGGCGTTTGACGACCATCGTGGCGTAACTGCCGCGGATGAGATCGAAGTGCAGGATCGCTTTCCGGAGGCCCAGGTGCTGATCGTCGACGTCATGTTCCATCGTGATCTCTTTCGGCTTCAGGCAGACGGGGCGGTCGCCTTTCGAGAAGAACGGCTTGTGCATTCCGGGGACTTTCATCGTCGCCAACGTCAGGCCATCTTCGGCCAACACGCCCTCGACGTACGGCAACCACGGCGAATCGGCTTCGGGTTTCCAGCGTGCCGATGGCAGCGGTAACACGAGATTGTCCCAATCGATTTTCGTTCGCGGAACAGGCAATGATCCGAGCCGCGTTTCGATATCGACGCGATCCTTAGCGGGTATTTTGTCTTCGATCCATTTCGCCAACGTGCGATTCCAGACGTGGCTCTGATACGCGGCCAAATACAACCCTTGCAGTTCCATATTCAGCCGTTCGATCGCGCCGCGAAAGTCGGTCGGGTTCGCGCACAAGTGATCGATCGCATAGCGCGAACTCCCCTTGCCGCACTGCTGACGGCACGCCTGCCAGTCGCCCCAATGGCGGTTCAACATCGACTTTTCGCGCTTCTGGCTCGCCCGGTCGAACTCGTACGGTGCCGTCAACGCGAGCCGTAATGCGGACTCGAAGCGAGCGTGCATCATTTCCATCGCGAGGAACGTCGTACCGTGGATGACCGAGCCGAAGCGTTGGTCGTCGAAGTAGTTCGGCAAGCCGACGGTTCGGACTTCCTTGATCGTGAATTCCATCGCTTTGACGGCGGTTGCGGAAAGCTCGCGAACGGTGATTGCGAAGCGATTGTCGCGAATCTGATCCGACGTGAACGGCTCGTGCGAGTGGCCGAGAAACGTCACCAACATGCGCTGGTGTTCGAGGTTTTTCTTCGGGCCGTTTTCAATCGTGATAAACTGCGTTGTGTTTGCGTGGCGATCTTTCAGCCCGCCGAAACTGATCCGCTGCGGCGAAATATGCCACCGCTGACGGATGATCGAAATGGCATCGGGCGTCGTCCAACCCGACTTCGCTAAACGGTAAAGCGCGAACGCCCCCGATGGTTGGGGCACGACGTCGGTCAATTCTTCGACGGAGAAATCTTCCGGCGATTGTTTCAGTTTCATTCCATAATCATACGAACTTCGGGGATACTCTCACGGTTTTGGTTGCACGGTCAGAGTGCCTTGTGGCACGCGCGTGGCGTTCGGCGGGATCGGATGTGTGGGCACGGGCGTCAGCGTCGGCTTGCGAACCCATTCGCCTTGGGGTGGTGCGAGATTTTGCGGGCCGATCGGCAATTGACCCGGTAGCGGTGCGGGATCGTCGTTGATCGGCAAACTTGGCCCCGCCAGCATCGCAATCGGAATCGTGCTGGCAATTTCGTTCAACAACTCGGCCATCGTCGAAATCGTGGCCGGGTTCATCGGCAACGAGAAGTGACCGGAACCGGGGACTTGGATCGTGCCCGACTCGCGCGGCGATAACCCAGAGAGGAATCCGTTCGGATTTATCACGACGCGCCGACCGACCTGTATGTCGTTCGGGTTCATTTGCGTCGTCGGCAAATACACGGGGGCAATTTGCACCAACGCATCGACCGGTAGGCCATCGGCGGAAAGCCGATCCGCGATGCCATCGACGATCCCCGCACCGAAACTGTAACCGACGAGCACGATCTTCGGGTTCGTCTCCTCGCGATGCAATCGACGAATT
>JANXNT010000950.1 GCA_025353985.1 Limnoglobus sp. | reverse complement strand
ATTTTGGATTTTCTTCTGAATCTGGAATCTGGAATCTGGAATTTGAAATCTGTTGATGAAACTCGATTTGCGATTTTACGGCGTATTGATCCGACGGAAATGCGCCGCCTTCGATAATAATTTTATTTCTCGTCGCCGTCGGACGGTAAAACGAAACCATCAGCAGATGTAAATTAACCGTCAGCGAGTTCATCACGACCGTTTCAACCGGTTTCGCGCCGATGATTTTCGCCATCTGAATCACCATCGCGCCGACGCCACCGGTGCCGCCGTTGACGAACAATATCTCGCCGGATTGCAACGGCATTCGGTGGAACAAGCCGATGTGTGCGGTGATGCCGACGAGTGCCGTGGCCGCCGCTTGTGAATCCGTCACGCCTTCCGGCGTAGGGTAAAGCCAATCTTCGCCCATTGTGGCGAACTCGGCGAGCGTACCCTGGCGACCGCCCATTCCCTGATTCGATCCCCACACGCGGTCGCCGATTCGCCACTTTGCAACGCCATTCCCGAGGACATCGACGACACCCGCGAAATCGCAACCGGGCACGAACGGCCGTGGCAGGCTTGCGGGCACCATCCCGCTACGAATGTACACATCGATCGGGTTGATCGACGACGCATGGATCTTCACCCGCACTTCGCCCGCCTTCGGTTCGGGCGTCGGCAGGTCGCCGTACTGGATCGCATCCGGGCTGCCAACGGCATGAATGAACGCAGCTTTCATCGTGTGCTCTTTGGTTCGGTGTCGCGGGTGATCTCCCGCAATATTACGGCTTGCACGAGGAATAGCACGACCGCGCCGAGTGCCGTCACTCCATAAGCTTGCAATATGGGATCGATTTGTTCGGTTAACGCGCTCGCGAACAGCATCGCGGCGAGTGCGATTCCGATCCAGATACGTTTTAACAAACGTGCCGGGTTCATCGCGTAATAAAGCGTCGCCGTCCATGCGGGAAGTAGCCAGCAGAAAAAGTACGTCCACGACAATGGCGAAACGAGCACCACGAGCGTGCAAACCATCCCCGCTTCGATGCCTTCTGCTGCCAGGTTGCGGCCCATGCGGCCGCGTGCCGCCCATAGGAAAATCAACGCCAACGCGAGGCACGAACCATAACCGACGAGTTGCGCCGTTCGCGGAGAGACTTCGGTGACATTTATGCGGAACGGAACGCCATCGCGGTCGCCAGCATCGACGGGCCGCAGCCAACGGTGCGATATCGACACGAGCGATTGGTTGCGCCGCGTAAAGCCAATGTGCGAACGCGCAGCCATCGTATTGCCCGATTGATCGCCGACCATCGCGCCGACCCATTGCCGTAGCTCGTTGCCGTTTCGCTCAAATCCGCGAATCGCACCCGGTGCCACCGCTAGGAACAGCACACACGACGCGACGGTTGCGATACCCGCGAGCCATTGTTTGCGAAACAAAAAATAAATGACCACAGGTAACGGAAAG
>JANXNT010000930.1 GCA_025353985.1 Limnoglobus sp. | reverse complement strand
TGACGCGGTGATCGTAGCTGAGGCTGAGCGGCATCATGAGCCGCGCGACGACTTGTCCATCGCGCACGACGGGTTGCATGGCCGAGCGCGACATGCCGAGAATCGCGACTTCGGGATAGTTCACGATCGGCGTGAACGAGGTGCCGCCGATGCCGCCGAGGTTCGTCAGCGTGAACGTGCCGCCGCGCATTTCGTCGATCGTCAGCTTCCCCGTTCGCGATTTGTCCGCGAGCGCCGCAACTTCCGCCGCGATGTCGCGAATGCTCTTTTTGTCCGCATCGCGAATCACCGGCACGACCAGCCCGCGTTCGGTATCGACCGCGATGCCGATGTGGTAGAACTTTTTGACGATGAGTTCGCCCGCGTTCATATCGAAGCTCGCGTTGAAATTCGGGAACTCCTTCAGTGCCGCGACGACCGCCTTCACCGCGAGCACCGTCCAGGTAATTTTCGGCGCCCCCTTCGGCAACCCATCGACGATTCGCTTGCGGCCGTCTTCGAGGTGCGTGATGTCTGCGAGGTCGTTTTGCGTGACCATCGGGATCGTGCGCCACGCGATCGTGAGGTTGTTGGCGATAGCCTTCCGGATGCCGGAGACGGGCTTCCGCTCGACTTCGCCGAACTTTGAGAAGTCCGGCAGGTTCGGGTGCGCGAAGCTGTCGGCGACGGTTTTGCCGCTGAGTCCGGAACCCGATGTGCCGCCACCGGACTTACCCTTGGTGCGTTCGGTTTTGACGAACTCCTTGACGTTATCCAGTGTGACGCGGCCACCGCGCCCGGTGCCGCCGACTTCGAGGAGCGCTACGCCGAGTTCGCGCGCCAATCGCCGTGTGGCGGGGCCGGCGGGTGTCAGGTCTTTCTTACCGACGCTGCCATTAGTCGCGAGCGCCGCAACGACGGCGGGGCGCGGCGTGGTCGTCGCCACGGCGGCTTTGGGCGCTTCCGCCACTGCGGCCACGGCCGTGCTTTTCAGCGTGAGGAGCGTGCCGCTGATCGGCACTTTCTCGCCGATCTTCACGTGAATCGTTTCGACGACGCCCGCTTTGCTCGTCGGCACTTCGACGGCGGCTTTGTCGGTTTCGACCGCGAACACCATGTGCCCGGCGGCGACCGTTTCGCCGACCTTGACGAGGATGCCAACGACGGTGGCGGCTTCGATTCCTTCACCGAGTTCGGGCAAGTAAAATTCGACGCTGCCACTGACGGCAGCGGGTGCCGGAGCCGCTTTCGGTGCGGCGGCTTCGGGTGCCGGTGCGGCCTTGGCGGGTGCCGGTTTCGGTGCGGCTGCGGGTGCAGTTGCTGATGCTTTGAGCGAAAGCAATGCACCGCCGATTGCGACTTTATCGCCGACTTTGACGAGGACTGCATCGACGCTGCCACCGAGCTTGATCGGCACATCGACCGCCGCTTTGTCGGTTTCCACGGCGAACACGATCTGCCCCGGTTGGAGCAGATCGCCCGCTTTCACGTGAACTCCGACAACAGTCGCCGCTTCGATACCTTCACCCAATTCCGGCAGACAAAATTCCATGACGAGTCTCGTAGTGTGGCGTTGTGCGTCAAACCGTCCAGGGCGATGGCTTCTTCGGGTCGAGGCCAAATTCGGCGATGGCTTTCTCGACGATGCTGCGGTCGAGTTCGCCGCGTTCCGCGAGTTGATGGAGTGCGGCCACCACGACCGATTCCGCGTCGATTTCGAAGAACCGGCGCAGGTTCTTGCGCGTTTCGCTGCGGCCGAAACCATCGGTGCCGAGTGCCAGCATTCGGCTGCCC
>JANXNT010000920.1 GCA_025353985.1 Limnoglobus sp. | reverse complement strand
CGCGTTACCGCTGATGCCACGCGAACTCACTTCCTACCGCGATGTCGTCAAACTCGTCGTTCCCGCCGTCGTCAGCATTGAAGCCAAAACCAGCAATCGCAAGGCGAATACCGACCCGAACCTCGGCTTCGGCTCCGGCGTCATCATCGACGCGTCGGGGGTGATCCTGACGAACTTCCACGTGGTCGAAGGCGCGGATACGCTCGAAGTGCAGCTTTCCGATGGCCGCAAGTTCCCCGCAACCGACGTGCGCCGCGACACGAAGACCGACCTCGCGATCTTCCGCATTCAGGCCGGTGCGCCACTGCCGTTCCTCGAATTCGGCGACAGCGACGCGATGGAAGTCGGCGATCGCGTGTTGGCCGTCGGCGCGCCGTTTGGCCTGATGGGCAGCGTGTCGCATGGCATCGTCAGCGCGAAGGCCCGCCACGGTTTGAAGCTGAATCAGTACGAGGATTTCCTGCAAACCGATGCCCCGATCAACCCCGGTAACAGCGGCGGGCCGTTGGTGAGCCTCGAAGGCAAGATCATTGGGATTAACGCGGCGATCAAGACGCGAAGCGGTGGTTCGAACGGCGTCGGCCTGGCGATCAGCAGCAACCTTGCCAAGGATGTCAGCCAGCAGTTGCTGAACGGCGGCGTGGTACGGCGTGGGTACCTCGGAACCAGCATCCGCGACATCGACGCCGATTTGGCCAAACGACTGAGCGTACCGGCAGGCGGTGGCGTGCTCATCACGAAGGTGTACGACAAAACCCCAGCGGCGAAGGCCGGGCTGAAAGCGGGCGACGCGATAACCAGCATCGGCGGCATGGCGGTGAAGGAAAGCGATGCCTTACCGCGAATCGTCGCGAAATTGCCGTTAAACAAGCCCGTCGAGGTGATCACCGTTCGCGATGGCAAGACGTTCGCCCAAAAGGTAACGATCGAGGAACAACCGCAGGAATACGGTGCCGCCGAGCCAAAACCGACACCCATCGTGCCGCGTGGGAATCGCGCCGGTATCGAAGTCGCCGGAACGACCGTGACCGACCTGACGCCAGAGTTGGCCGCCCAACTCGGCTTTCCGAAGGAAGCGCGCGGCGCACTCGTTACCAACGTCGATCGTAACGGCCCCGCCGCAATGGCAGGCCTGATGCGCGGTGTATTGATCGTCAAAGTAGACAAAGTCGTCATCGGCAGCGCGAAGGATTTCGCCGAAGCCACCGCAAAAGCCGCGAAAGACAAAGGGGCTTTGGTGCAAGTCGTGTTACCTACCGGCGAAACCGAATTCATCGTGTTAAAGTAAACGGAACCCGTAGGACAAAGGAACGGTAACAGTTGGGCTTCGCGGGGTTGGCTCGATTTGGTACGTTTCTGCACGAGACACGAAAACAGGTTGATCATGGCCAAGGCAGGTAAGTCGGACAAAGCGAACGCGGATGGGATCATCAACATCTGCCGCAACCGGCGGGCCACGTACGAATACGAGATTTCCGACACCATCGAGTGCGGTCTCGTGCTCGTTGGCACCGAGGTGAAGAGCTTGCGTGCGGGTCATGCGATTCTCGACGATGCGTACGCCCGGATCGTTAAGGACGAACTGTGGCTGATGGGCTGCGAGATACCCGAATATACCTTCGGAAATCGCCTGAATCACGTGCCGAAGCGGATGCGGAAGTTACTCATTCGTCGCCGCGAGATCGGGAAATTCGCGGAGAAAGCGTTCGATAAAGGCTACACACTAATTCCGCTACGGATGTACTTCAAAGGCGGCCTGGCGAAGATCGAGATCGGCGTGGCACGCGGGAAGCAAGATCACGATAAACGGCACTCGCTGAAGAGCGCCGAAGCGAAGCGGGAGATCGATCGAGGAATGTCTCGCAGGGATCGCTGAACGGCGGTTTTTGCCATGGAGGGCGACGGGTGCGACTCATCGCGTTAGTCGAATCCCCGGAACACGTTTGCTGCCGGTATCGGTTGGAGTCATTTCGCGCGCACCTTGAAGCCTCCGGCCACACGCTCGAACTCCGCACATTGCCACGCGGCCTGTTTTCACGTGTGTCGCTGTTTCGCGAAATCCGCAGTTCCGATGTCGTCGTTCTGCAACGCAAACTCCTTCCCCGCATTCAACTCGCGATGCTGCGGCGATATGCCCGGCGGATCGTGTTCGATTTCGACGATGCCGTATGGCACCGCGATTCTTACGACGTAAAGGGTTTGCACAGTTACCGTCGCATCCGCAGGTTCGCCCGCACGGTGCAATCGTCCGAGGTCGTGATTGCAGGCAATTCGTTTCTGGCGGCGGAAGCGGCGCGATATTCCAAACACACACGCGTGATGGTCATCCCGACGTGCGTCGATCCCTCGGAATACCCGATTGCCACGCACACGCCGCGACGTAGTCCCGGATTGAACCTCGTTTGGGTCGGTTCGTCGAGCACGTTGCAAGGGCTAGAGCGGATTCGGCCGATTCTGGAATCGATCGGTCGGAACGTGCCGGGTAGCCGATTGAAGCTCGTTTGCGATCGGTTCGTCGGTTTCGCGAACTTGCCCGTCGATCCGATCCCGTGGTGTGCCGCCACCGAAGCACGCGAAATTGCTACTGCCGACGTCGGCATCGCCTGGATGCCCGACGACCCGTGGAGCCGCGGTAAGTGCGGGCTGAAGGTGTTGCAGTATCATGCCGCCGGTTTGCCGGTAATCGCGAACCCGGTGGGCGTGCATAACGAGTTCGTGATGCACGGCGAAAACGGTTACACGGCGAATACCCCCGACGAATGGCTGACGGCGGCCCGTGCGCTCGCGGATGCGAATCTGCGGCGAACGCTCGGTCACGCGGGTCGGGCGCAGCTCGAAGAACGTTATTCGGTTGCCGCCGGTGCAAAGCATTGGGTCGAACTCCTCCACGAATTCGCAGACCCGGTCGCCGGGCGGCGAACTGGCTGAGGAACCGTTCGATGCTGAGTCACGTATCGCGAAAAATCGGTTTGAGCAGTCAGTTTGCGATCAACGCGCACACGCCGCACATCGAGCGCATCGGCGCGTACGTTTGGCACATCCTCCCCGCTGGCATTACGTGTTTCGGCCGCGATGGACTCGCAATCGATAAGTGGCTCGCTAGCAGCAAAACGCATTCGGTGAAAAGCGGCACGCAACGCACGATCTGCCGCGTGGTTCTGCCCGCCGGTGCGGTCGTCATCAAACAAAGCCGCATCAATACCCCACGGGCCTGGGCACGGGAGATCCTTCGCCCAGCCAAGGCGCGGCTCGAATTCGAGAACGCGATGGCACTCCGCGAACTCGGGTTGCCCGCCGCCGAACCGCTTGCCTGGGGCAGCCGCCACTCGCGGCTTCCCGGCGAAAGCATCCTGATTTCCCGCAGCATCGACGCCGGGCACCCGCTCGATCGATTCCTCGAAACAACGCCCTTGCGGTCGGCGTTACGGCAACGCATTGCGGTCGAACTCGGCAAATTGCTCGCGAACATGCACGATGTCGGCGTCGCGCATCCCGACCCTCACCCTGGCAATCTGCTCGTCGAAATCACTGGCGGGGTGCCGCAGTTCACCTTGCTCGACGTTCATGCTGTCCGCTTTGGTGCGCCGCTGACCGTTCGCGAACGCATCGATAACCTCGTACTGTTTGGCCGTTGGTTCCAACTCCGTGCGACGCGCGCGGACCGCTTGCGGTTCTGGCAAGCGTACCGCGACACGGCCGCTGCGGGTGTCGCGATTCCGCGTATTCTTGCGGTCGAAGTCGAACGCCGCACGTCGGTTTCGAATCAACGATTCTGGAACGGGCGGTTCACACGCTACTGCCGCACGAATCGCCTGTTCAAACGCCAGAAAGGGCACCGCACAGCGGGTCATGCGGTCCGCGATGTGGAACCGGCATGCTTCGAACGATTGCTCGCCGACCCCGATTATCCGTTCCGTGAAGCGAACATCGTCGTACGCAAGGACTCGCGTAGTTCGACCGTGATCGAATGGACCGTTGCCACGAAAGACGGCCCGCGAACTTGGATCTACAAGCGATTCCGCGTGAAATCCGCACTCGCATTGCTCAAGAACCGCCTGCGTACTTCCCCGGCGATGCGTTCGTGGTTGTACGGCCAAAACTTGCTCGAACGCTGGCTGCCGACGGCTCGCCCGCTCTGCGTCATCGAACGCAAACGATTCGGCGGCAGTGCGGAAGGATACTTGCTGTTTGAGAAAGTGCCCGATGCGCTCGACCTCGTCGAAGCCGTGGCCAGCCTGCCGAATTTCGAAGCGCGGTTGCAGTTACCGTTTAAGTCCGCATGGGCGTCGGCAATTGGGCGATTGATCTGCACGTTGCACGATCGCCAGGTATCGCATCGCGACCTGAAAGCCCCGAACATCCTGTTGCAAAACGCCCGTTCGCAGCCACTGGAAGCCGTTCCGGTGCTGATCGACCTTGTCGGCGTGGTGCCGGGCCGCGAAGTGCCACGGAAAGTGCGCGTACGCGATTTGGCGCGCCTGAATGCCAGTTTCATCGGCAATCCGCTCGTGACGCGGACGGATCGTTTGCGGGTTCTGCGTGCGTACCAAGGTTGGGCGCTATACGGGAAATCAGAATGGAAAGCGGTTTGGCGAGCGATCGAAATCGCAACGAGTGCGAAGCGTGAGAAGAACGCGAAGAGCGGTAGGCCGCTTTCGTGACGCGCGTACGCACATTCCGGACATCCGGCTGAAGTTGCCGAGTCGTAGGAACCGATGTTGGAAGTGTCGGCATTAGCCGATGGCGATGGTTTTGGGCACCAGGAGACGGCCGGCATGACGCCCGCACACACACGGCGACCGAAACTGGCGGCGATGCTTGCCGCCACCGGTTGGCTCGGCTTCGCCGCGGCCGGCTGCGAGTCGATTCGCGGTGGGGCCATCGTCCCGAACCCATCCGCCGACCCTGCCGTGGCCGCGATTCCTGCTCCGCAGCAAGTCAAACGACCCGCGAAACACTGGCTCCGCGTCTCGCAGTACGTCATGTACTCCGATACGCCACTCGACGCGAACGACACGCTTTTCCGCGAGATTGCCGAACTTCCCGACCGCATTCAAACCGAACTCCACCTGCCCACGGGCGAATCGCTGGTGCAGGTCTTCCTGTTCGATACGCAAGAGAAATACGAAGCGTACATGTCCGGGCGTTACCCGCGGTTGCCGAGCCGTCGGGCGTACTTTATCTCCGAGCCACGTGGCTCCGGTGGCGACGATCTGCTCGTTTACACCTTCATGGGCGAGCATCTTCGCGTCGACCTACGCCATGAACTGACGCATGCCACACTCCATGGCGTGCTGAAGGGCGTGCCCCTTTGGCTGGACGAAGGTTTGGCGGGGTTCTTCGAGTTGCCACCGAACCAGGATGGCGTGAACCCGACGCACCTCGACACATTGCGTCGCGGGCCGTTTCAGCCCGATTTGGCGCGGCTCGAGAAACTCGGCCAGGTTCGGCAAATGGAAAAGCCCGAGTATCGCGAAGCGTGGGCGTGGGTCCACCTGATGTTGCGTGGCAACCCGGCATCGAAAACGATCCTGCTCGACTACGTACAAGCCTTGCGAACGAACCCGAATCCTGGCCCGCTTTTGCCGCAACTAAAGACTGCACTCACCGACCCAAACGCGATTCTGGCCGATCACCTCGCGAAGACCGAATTTCCCGCAATTGCCCGTGGAAAAGCGCCGTGACGTCGACGTAAGTCACAATTGTGGAAGTTCAAAAACCGTGTTTTTCGTGTTTTTCCGTCTCAATAAGCCCGTTTTTTGATCGCAAATGACTGATCTGAAAGCGGCGTTTTCGCCGTATCTCGCACTTATATCGTGGGTTATGGCGAATGCTCTTGTTGCGACACACGCCACAAGTACCGACCGAAAATCGACCGTGTGCGCCTCTTCTATGTCATTGCGCGCACTTTCTATGTCACTGCGCGCCTTTTCTATGTCATTGCGCGCACTTTCTATGTCACTCCGTGCACCACGCGAATTCCGACTTACGTCAAATCACCTAAATTTGATTGACTTTGTGTTTTTGTGTGAGCTCTACCAAGATTTTGGTCTGATTTTGACGGATATTCGAAAATCGTTGACGGCGGCGTACGAATAGAAGATGATCCTCAAAGTGACGTACCCGAATGCCTTCTTCGGAAGGCGACAATCGATGGAGACACTCATGCTCGTGACGACTGGCAACGATATCCCCGGCGCAACCGTGACGGAATTCCTCGGCATCGTTCGCGGAATCGTGGTGCGATCCCCCAGCATCAAGCAGGGCCTACTCGGCGGCTTAAAGCAGCTTATCGGCGGCAACAACGAATCGTACGCGAAGGTGTGCGAGCAGGCCCGCGAAGACGCTTACAGCCGCATGGTCGATCACGCCAAGGAGGCCGGCGCGGATGCGATTATCGCCATGCGTTACGACGCCACCGAGTTCGCCCAAGCCACCACAGAAGTGCTCGCCTACGGCACCGCCGTCAAGATCACCCGGCGATAAGCAAAAACGAAGTTCGCAAAGAAGTAGTTGAGAAGCGGAATCCATCGAAACCGTTTTGGGTCGTGGTTTTCGGGCCTGAAAGGTCCGTTCCTAAAGCCCAGGCCGGAGTGAGCGCAACGAGCGCAGGCCTGGGTAGACTGCGAAAATATCTCCCGTCCTGAAGGGACGGTTCAGGCTGGATCACACTGAACGGTCCCTTCAGGACCGTAGCCGTTTGCTCTTGCTTTCCCAGGCCTCCGCTCGCTTTGCTCGCTCCGACCTGGGCTGATTGAATCGGCCCTTCAGACCGAAAGACTGGCCTCTCCGAAACGGAGTGGGGCAAGTAGGTACCGGAAATCGGATGATCGTTTTCGCGTAAATTCGACAGAAAGATCAACTTCACGTCACTTGGGGCAAATCCGCTCACCTTCGTCGTATGCCGCAAACGGCCTCAACGGCACATGGAATGTGCCTACTACAAGCAGAATTCGTCGATTCGCTTTCCTCCGAACCCGCTGCCGATAAGACATAGGATTATCGCACGAATCGTAGGGGAAGATTATGTCCGAACCGCTCGGGGTGGCACTCGTTGGCTGTGGAACCGTGGGCACCGGAGTCGCGAAGATCCTCTCGCGCCATGCGGATCGGCTAACGGGCCGAACGGGCGGGCGGCCCATCGTGCTGCGGCGCGTGATCGTCCGCGATGCGGACAAACCCCGCGAATGCGAGGTGCCACCGGGTTTGATCGCCACCGATCACACCGTGGCGACTTCGGACCCGGCGGTGCATGTCGTCGTCGAACTCATCGGCGGAACGACCCACGCGAAACGGGTCGTTCTCGATGCGATTGCGGCGGGCAAACACGTGGTCACGGCGAACAAGGCGCTGCTCGCGGCACACGGCACGGAGATCTTCACGGCCGCGCGCAAACACGGCGTGGCGGTCTGTTTCGAAGCCGCCGTGGCGGGTGGCGTGCCGATCATCCGCACGCTCGCCGAGAGCCTTTCTGCGAACCAAATCACCGCGATTCAAGGCATTCTTAACGGCACGTCGAACTTCATTCTTACGAGCATGGCCGAAGGCGGAATGAGCTACGACGACGCATTGAAGGAAGCCCAACGGCTCGGTTACGCCGAAGCCGACCCGACGCTCGACGTCGATGGTTCGGATGCCGCCCACAAACTCGCGGTGCTGGCACAGATCGCCTTCGGAGTGACGCCGAAACCGACCGATATCGAACGCCAGGGCATCGCTGGGATTCAGGCGATGGACATCCGATTCGCGGACGAACTCGGTTACACGATCAAGCTGTTGGCGGAAGCGTGGGCATCCGAAAGCGGACCCGGCCCATCGACGGTGGCGCTGCACGTGGCACCCGTGTTGTTGCGACACACCGACATGCTGGCACAGGTTCGCGGGGCGTATAACGCGATTCTGGTGGTCGGCGATATCGTCGGCGAAACGCTGTATCAAGGGCCAGGCGCGGGAATGATGCCGACGGCGAGTTCGGTCGTCGGCGACCTCGTAGATTTGGCCGTGGGCCGCGCGCAGCACACGTTCGCGGCAGCAAAACTCTGGTCCGCACCCGGCGAACGACCCGCGTTCCAGATTGCGCCATCGGAGAAAGTGCGAAGCCGATTCTACCTGCGTCTGATTGTGAAGGACGAACCCGGCACGCTCGCAGATGTCTGCCGTTGCCTTGCGGATCAGGAAATTAGCATCTCATCAGTCATTCAGCACGAAGCCCAAGACGGCCACCCGGAAAAAACCGTCCCTCTCGTAATCATGACGCATTACTCCGAAACGGGCCAGTTCCGCACCGCCGCCGCCGCAGTCGGGAAATTGACGGGCATCGTCAGCCCACCCGTGTTTTTCTCCGTGGACGACTAGTAGTGGCGAGTGGCGAGTGGTGAGTGGTGAGTGGTGAGTGATGAGTGGTGAGTGATGAGTGATGAGTGGTGAGTGGTGAGTGGTGAGTGGTGAGTGGTGAGTGGTGAGTGATGAGTGATGAGTGGTGAGTGATGAGTGTCGAGTTGTTGAAGCAGAGGCGAATCGAAGACTCCCGACGAATCTCCAATTTACACTCTTCAATCTTCGCTCGCCACTCGACACTCGCCACTATTCGCTGTATCGCCACTCGCCACTCGACACTCGCCACTATTCGCTGTATCGTTGCAATGGGGAACGCGAAGGAGTGACAGGATGCGAATGACACGAATTTCGGCGATGATCGCATTGGGTTTAGCGACCGGAGCGACGGCGTTGCAGGGGCAGGTGCCTGCGCCCACGCCGCCGACACCACCGGCGGTGCCGATGGTTGAGACGCCCCCCGATTGGCCGAAAGAGATTAGCGGGAAAGACCTGAAAGGCTGGCTGACGGAACTGAAAGAATCGACCGACGGTTCGGTGCGCGAATACGCGATCAAGGTGATTCCGCAGTTCGGCCCACCGGCCCGGCGCGATTCGATCAAGCCGCTTCTGGCTGCACTTCGCCAGGAAAACGACCCCGGTGTGAAAGTGCATTTGCTCATGGTGATCGGGACGATCGGGGCCGAGACACCCGAGGAAGCCCGCGAGATTACTGAAGCGTTACGGCTGGTGATTGCGAACGCGGGCCTCGGCAGCCCGTATCGGCTGCATGCGACGCGCGCGATGATCAATTACGGCGCGTTCGGTGCGAGTGCGATTCCCGAACTCAAGTCGATCGCCGTGGACCCGTCGTGGGAGATTCGCCGTGCCGTCGCATCGGCGCTCGGTCACGTCGGTCGTGTCGATGAAAAGCCGATCGATCCGAAGAAGCCACCCGTGCCGAGCCTCGTCGAACGCAAAGGGCCAAACGCGACCGCGTTGGCCACGCTCAACGACCGACTGAGCAAGGAAAAAACCACAGCGGTGCGGTTGGAGATCGTGCAATCGATGATCTTGCTCGGCCCGCCGGGATACCGGACGAGTGCCGATTACCCACTGGCCATCAAGCCCTATTTGACATCGGTCAACGATCAACTGAAAGTCGAAAAGGACAAAGCGATCGTCGTTTGGCTGCACGTGCTGATTATGCTGTACGACGGCACGCAATTGAACGACGCGACCATCGGCAAGATCGCGGACAACATCGTCGGCACCGATATTAACGCGAAAGTGGCGGCGATTCGTGCCCTCGGAATGCTCGGCGACCGCGCGAAACCGGCGTTGCCGAAACTGATCGAGACTTTGAAAGCCGACGACCCCGCACTGATCGCCGAAGCGATCCAGTGCCTCGCATCGATGCAAGCACTCGCGATCCCCGCGTTACCCGACTTGGAAAAGATCAAGAAAGACAGCAAGGAAGAGTTGCTGAAGACGATGGCCGGCAACGCAATTGACATCATCTCCGGCCGAAAGAACGTACCGGTGCCGGTGCCACCGAAGAAGTAAGTGATACGCTACTTCGTCTTGATCGCGAAGTTCTTGCCCTCGTTCGTGCCTTTTTGAATCACTGTGCTGAGGTCGGACTTTTCGACTTTCGAATATTTCTCCGGTAGCAGGTTCACCGGGGCGCTCGCCCCTTGCGATAGCCCCATCTGAAAATCGTCGATGCCAGCGCCGGGTGTCGGCACTTTTGCTCCCGGTTTGGGGATCAGTTTCGTCGCCGTCACTTTGTAGTTTCCTTCACCGGCATGGGCTTTGAACATCACTTCGTAACTGCCATCGTCCTGCGTACGTACCGCACCGACGGCAACTTTTTCACCGGGCGAAAAGAAACCGAGCAGCACGCCACCCATCGGAACGCCATCGACGTTGACGGTGCCTTTGACGACGACTTTATCGCGTTTGTCGTCATCGCCACCACAACCGATTGCGAACGCGAATGTACAGACGGCACACAGATACAAAACGCTTCTGACAAGACGGCGCATGAGAGTCATCCTCGAATACGTGTAGGAATACGAAAAGCCGAACGGTCGGAATGACCGTTCGGCTACGCTGAAAAGGATCGGTCAATTATCGGGAACGACTTCGCCGCCGGAGCGCGTGTTCATCGCGTAGAAGTCGGTGTAGTTGATCGTTTGGCGGATGAATTTCACGGAACCATCGCACAACACGAAGTTCGCGCCGCCGGTGTGGTAACTACTGAACACCCAAGCGTAGGCGCATTGCGGTCCTTTGGGCGTGCAGGTCGAGTCGAATGCGGCATTGACGTTGAATCGCGGGTCGCCGGGTGGCGTGTAGCCCATTGTCGCGGTGTGCGTTCCCGAACCCCAGTACGGTCCGAAAACGTTCGCGGTCGATTTCACCTGAACCGATTCGCCGATCGCGATCGTGTTGCTTGTGCCGTCGGTAATGCCGGAGAATTTGACTTTCGTATTGTGGCCAAACGCACCGGAGTTGGCCCCGTCATTCCCGGACGTGGGGCTGCTGTAATCGGTTTGCGGGCCGGCGCTGAAGAGATAGTTACTGCGGGCGGTATTCGGGCGTTGATAGAAATCGCCTTGGCTGAATGCGTTCGAGATCACTTCCGGTTCGCGGTCGGATGGGCACGTGAACACTTTCAGTTTCTGGCTTTGCACCAAGG
>JANXNT010000918.1 GCA_025353985.1 Limnoglobus sp. | reverse complement strand
AACAGCCGATTGAATCAGTGTCTGTTCTAAGTATCGGAACCACAAGTGAGCCATATCACGTGGGAAATTGGCAACGAAAGGGAGGGCTTATTAGCTGGGGTTTGACCGGTGAAGCAGCAACAATGTTTTTACAGGCTCAGTCTAGTGCAGCATTGGGTCAAGCCCACCTCCTGATCCGCGACAAATTAGTCCGAATCGACAACATAACTAGTAGTAATCGGTTCACAATGGATGATGCATCGGCTATTCCATCCCTCAGAAGTCTAGGCTATGTGGATGCGAGAGTTCATGCAGATAAAGTCAACGAACTTTTCTTAAACACTAAAGTTGTACCTTTCGTTCCATGTCACACTGGTTCAAAGACGCAACCAACTGCGAGTTAAGTTTCGACGATGCTCGATGAGATGTTGAACCAAAAAATTGTCGTCGACTTCCGCAGCGAATTCGTCTGTCTGGGCACGCTCAAACGCTACGATTCGCATTTCCTGGAGTTGCGAAACGCGGACCTCCACGACTTGCGCGACACCGACACGAGCCGCGAAAACTACGTCGCCGCCTCAGCCGTCACGGGCCTAAAACGCAACCGCAAAAAAATCTTGATCAACCGCACCGAGATCATCGCGATCTCGCTCTTCGCCGACATCGTCGACGAGTAGTCATGCATATTGGCAGCGCCATCCCGCTGCGCAAGTTTTGAAGTTGCGCTTTCCGTCGCGATGTAGATACATAGTCGCTTCTGAGCCGATTCCCCGCAAGGGGTCGGGTGGAACCATCGTAGACTTCACCCGACCCCTTGCGGGGAATCGGCTCGGTAAATCGCAATTTCCGCATTCAATGCGTTCCGTTGACTGCGTGTGGCGCGATCGCGTTAAACCCGACCTGACGCCCGTTTTTCTGGTTTTGCAGTTCCGCACGGTTCGCTTGGAATTGTCGCAGTGCCCAGTCCCAATCCCACTGGCCACACTCGATGAACCGCATCACGAGGAGGTTCTTGTACTCCTCCAGTTCCGCGAAACTGTTCCCTTGCGAATCGCGAACGACGGTTTCGCAGTCGATGGCATTCCGAATGTCGAAGTGCCAACGCTGGAACAATTCCCGGCGCAGTGAAGCATCGGGCAAAGGAAAATGTAGCACCACATCGAGCCGTCCGGGGCGCTTGAATGCGGGGTCGATCCGATTCAGCGAGCAGTTGGTGGTGAACATATAGACCACGCCTTCGTTGCTCTGAATGCCATCGAGCGCCGACAGGAACACCGCTTGATCGTCGCTTTCACCCGCTTTATCCCGATCCCGCAGAGCGATATCCATATCGTCGAAAAACACGACGCCCGCTTTGTCGAACTCGAATAAACGCCGGATCGCCTCGGCGGGATTGCAAGCATTCCGTGCGGCCCGATAATCGTCTGGCGTGACGAAGCGGTTTTCGTAACCGAGACGCAAACATTCGTGATAGACCCACCGGCAGGCGGAGGTCTTGCCGTTACCGGGTGGGCCATCGAGCAACAGGCCACGTTTCGCACGACCACCGTACGATTTGATCCGCCGTAAATTCTTCGGGTCGAGGTAATCGAGCGTGTTTTTGCGCAGAATTTCAATCTGCGCCGAAGGCAGAACCGGTGGCGGGCCAGGCGGTTTCGACTTGCGTCGGCAAGTCAGCGCGAGTCGGTAGAACTTGTGATAATCCTGCCGCGCAACGGCGAAGAAGTTGTAGCAGTGATCTTTCGCATCCTCGCTGACCCCGGCGTAAGCGCGTGCGAAGCGGATGCCTTCGATTTCGTACATCCGCACGCCGAAGCGTAAGCCCGGCCAGAATTTGCGATAATCGGGATCCCAGTCGCGGATGAGTACGCCATCCAATGGCAGTACCGCACCGCGCTTCGATTTGGCAATCAGTGGGTTGCAAAATTCATCGAGATCGACGGCCATCGGGTCCGCGATGTTCGCAGCCTTCGAGATGGCATCGAGGATGAATTTGTGATCTTCGATATAGCGTTGCAGTGGCGTACTCATGCGAGATACGACACGAATGCGAGCAACGGGTTCGCGGCATAGGATTTGTTAGCCCGAAGCGCTAGCGAGGAATGACGTTGTCTCGCCGACTCGCCACTACTGGCGTGGCGGGTCGGTGGCGGCCCCTTCGAAGGGGGGTGCGGACATCCAGATGCCGCTGACGCCGTGGAAGTAACCGACGTCGTAAAGGCGGCGCATTTCGGCGGGTTCGAAGTTTAGGCCGAGCGTTTGGCCGTTGTCGCTTTCGGGCAACGCCGTCAGGTGGAAATTCGCACCCGCGACTTTCGATTGGTGGAACAAACTGGCGACTTCGGAACGACAGTGTGCGGAGAGGATCCCTGCCGCAGATGCCGACAGCACTGGCAACACCCGAGGCCGCACGGGGGCCGGATCGGCGAAGAGCTTACCCGAGATAATCACGTAGAGGTTCGCATTCGACGGCCGTCGTTCTTCCAAGGCCGTCAGGGAACCGGGCGGCGCGAACAACTGTGCCGTCGCTCCGCCATCGACGTGCAAATCGACGGTGGTTTTGCCATTTCCTTCGCTCGTAATCGCGACGGGTGGCAACATCCCAGGCACCGAACACGATGCCAGCAAGATGCGGCGGAAGCGTTCGGTCGCGTTCGGTCCGCCTTTCTCTGCCACCGCGCCCATGTCCCACACGACGAGTTTCCGCGTCGTGAGATTCGTCGTTCCCACGTACAACCTGCGGCCACGGCGGTGTTCAGTTGCAACGTACGCGAGTAATCGCTCGTCGACGACGGAATCGATCAAACGTCGGAGCGGATCGCTCGACGCGATCGAACCGGCCCACGGAATGAGGATCCAGGCACGCGTATTATAAATGTCTGCGACACGAATCGACGTGTAAAACTCGCGTGTGGCTTCGTCGAATTGTGGGCCGAGGAATGACACGGTGGCGATCAGTGCGCCGGTGCTAATTCCCGTCACGACATCGAATTGCGGGCGGGTGCCCGTTTTGGACCAGCCGGAGAGAAAGCCAGCCGTGTACGCGCCGTACATGCCGCCGCCCGAAATGACGAGTACGTTTTTCGGTACGGCCGGTGCCGGGATCGGCTCGGGGATGACTTCGGGAGGGTTCGCCGTAGCGAGCCGGACCGTTTGGCGAACCCGCGAATTGTCCGTCGGCGCACACGTTTCGCGCGACCGGCAGCCGAGCGTCACGCTCAAGGCCAGCAACACGAAAGTCGGGATCGCACGCGAGAATCGGTTACGTCGGAACATATTGGCAGTTTCCATAGCGTTACCCCTGCTCGCGCGTCAAGCCAATTCATCCGAAATCTGCGCCGCAACTCGAAGTATGCGGGCTACGCATAGGCTGGGCACCTACGGCAAGAATCCACTTTCGCATTCATTCGCAGAAATCGTCGCGCAAACGGCGTATAATCCAGCTACGTTGTACTCACACC
>JANXNT010000914.1 GCA_025353985.1 Limnoglobus sp. | reverse complement strand
GGCGAGTCTGCGAGACGCGACGCAAAACCTTCATTTCGGGCGTGTGAACCGTCGTGTTTCGAAGACTCACCACGACCCTCAGCGATTGCTCGTGGCAAACGCAGGCTAAAGACCTGCGCGGCTACCAGAATAAGAGGATTTCGCGTTTGCATGAAGTATCCGATTCCACCGCGTGAAGTATATTGCAGCGATAGGAGGGCTTTCGTGTGGACGAGGTGCTATACCCGGAGGAAGCGTTGGCATTCCTCCACCAAATGCGGCACGCCCCGGACGCCCACCGCGGGTTCGAGTGCCTATCCACCAGTTTCCACTGGTCGGATGAGGGGTTGCAGCGGGCCATGCGGCTGTGCATGAACTACGGGAGTCGGGCCACCTTCTACACGATGGTGTTCCGCACCTCGCTCATCAAGGGCGAGCCGGTCGAGGTGTACCGCCGCAACTGGGACCAACTCCGGGCAGCGTGTCCGGACTGGCCGGGCTTCCGGCCCGAGCGGTGCGGCACCGAGTTGCTTCCGGCGTGGCAGCGGGCAATCAAGCGGATGTGCATCGGCTTCGAGCGGGAGATGCGGTCATCGAAGCAGGCTGAGGCTTAAGACGCCGCACCAGAAACTTCTTCTGGCGTGAGCAAGTAGAACGAACGGCAGGCAGATAGTCTTTCCCAGATTCGTAGCCGCTGAGCTTAATCATTTGACCACATAGGACGCACCGGATGTCGGAGGTTGCCGCAAACTGCCTGTTCCGCTTATCGGCGAAGGTGCGACCTGGCTCAGGCTGCGACCTGCTTGAGGCGTATGTCGATTGCTTCGTGGCCCACCCGGAACACCTTGGTGCGTTACGGCTGGCCGTAGAGAAACTCAGCGGTATGGGTCATATTTTCGAGGACTTGATGGACGGCAAAGTTCACCAACTCGACCCACTCAAGTGGGACGAGTATGTGTCCGCGTCGTGGCCGGAGTTGCCCAACTACTTCCCGCAGCAGGCCGACATGCAGCAGTTCGTAAAAGCGGGCGGGGTGTTCTTCGGGCCGTTCTGCGGGTGGGAATCCGAGTAGCCAAACGCCCCTCGTCCCAGTCTGGTCAGTCATTCGTTCAGGGCCGCCGCCCCTGAGCTTGGTCGTTTAACAAGAAAGAGGGATACGCACATGGGAAAGGGCCAAGAACAAATCGCTCGGGATGTGTTTCCCGTCCCGTCGGGTAAGCTGAAGCGGGCTTGCAAGCGTGCGATGGCGCGGCACAACCGACGCTGGGCCAAGCAGTTTCCCGATTAGGCGCCGCGTCGCCATTTCTACAAAGGCTGGTACTGGTGAGCGTCCGGGGCCAAATAACTAGTTTGGCCGCAGAGGAATCCCTCTGCGGCTACTTCAATCGCAGCACAGTTGATGAATTTCGCTGCCTTACTGTGCGGAACCGCGTGACACTTTGTAATCGAAGAGGCCGGTGACGTGCTTTTTCAGGCCGTCGCTGGAACTATCGATGTCGAACTCTTTGTGAATCTCGGCTTCGACGACGATGCCGGTGTCGATCTCGATCCAGGCGATGCCTTTGATCGCACCGCTGACGGCTTCGGCGGCACCTGCCGCTTGCACCGACTTGCCTTCGATGAGCACGACGGCTTCCTTCTTGCCCGCGCGATCGCGTTGGCCGATGTACGTGTACGTCGTAAGGTCTTTGTACTTCAACTCGCGAATTTTCGGCTTCGGCCCGC
>JANXNT010000910.1 GCA_025353985.1 Limnoglobus sp. | reverse complement strand
CCATTGCCCCATTGTTACTAATAGGCTGCCACGATTATTCCAGGCCCGGAAATCATTGTAGAACGAAAAGAAACGACGAATTGGGAGATTCGATTTAAAAGAGAGGACACATCACTTCAGATCGTAGCTCACGGCGTCGTTCGAACCATCTTTGATGGTAGCCTTGAGTTCCGACTTGTCGTTATACTTTGCAGGTAACATTTCCCGAATCGGTTTGGAAACCCCCGGCGGTTCGTCGCTGCGAGGTGCCGGAATTTTCGGGTCGGGATAAGTGATCGCAACGATGTATTCTCCGGCGACTAATCCCACTTCTGGGATTATCGAATACTTCCCGTCGTTGATATCGCTCGTGCCCACATGCTTACCATCAGATTAACGAATGCTGATGGTGCCGTATTTAACGGGATCGCCCTTGAACGACACGGTACCCGAAACGGAATTGCCACAGCCTGTGAGAATTGCGATACATGCCGAGAACGCGAAAAGGCATATCCACTGGCGCATAGATTCTCCCGCTACGCACAAAGTTGCGTGAATAAATCCGATAAAACAGTTGAGACCGGGAGAGTATTGAGTGATGATCCCAACTGATTACATTAAGTCTCTTCGAACCGTCCTTGTCAAGATAATTCTGAAGAAGTCTCGCGGAATTTCCGATTCTGTTGCGCGGCACAGCAGGCTCGTATTACAACGACTTCAGATACTCGATCAGTGCCTTGCGTGAATCGAGGTTAAATTCGAGATCGCCGTAATCGTGGCTGGCCCGCTTGTTCGAGTGCAAGGAACCAGCGATACGGCAACAGTTTCGAGCCTTGCGGGACGTTGTAAAACGTCTCGGATTCGGCGTTTGTCCAGTTTTGGAGGAGCGTTTTCACCGAGACCGCGCCGGGCGGCGGAATAACATTGCGCGGGTTTTGCGCAGAAATGTCCGCCGTCACCAGACACGGTAACAGCATCGCTAGCCAGAAATGCAAACGTTTCATGGGAGAGTCCCGTATGCGAGATGAGAATGTCACCGACGACCGTGTCGCTGACCATTCAACGAACAATAGATATAACGCTTACAGCACCGAATTCGGGCCAAAGATTTTTGAACGGGTAGCGAAATCCTATTGGGCAAAACATGCGACTGACCGCTCTTTTACTCGTCTTCCTGTCTGCCTTGCCACTTCTCGCGCAATCACCGACGCCGTTGACGACGGGTGAATATGTGAAGAAGATGACGAGGGCCGATACGGTCCGTGCGACGTTGGCGTCGTTCGGCGTGCCGAACCTCGAAGGCGAATGGCAGTTTGCGGGGCCGTTCGACCACACCGATGGTGCGGGTTTCGATGCGGTTTATGCGCCGGAGAAGGATAAAACAGTCGACCCGAAAGCGATGTACACCGGCAAGAACGGGCAGAAATTCGGTTGGAAGCCGCTGCCGAACTTCACACTCGGGAAGGTCTACGACCTCGCGAAGCTGTTCCCGAACGACAAGACCGATGCCTGCGTCTACCTGTTCCTCGAATTCCAATCGAAAGTCAACTCGCGCCTGCCGATCTCGCTCGGTAGCGACGACTCACTCAGTGTGTTCTCGCAGGGCCAGCGTATTTTGCACGAAAACTACAGTCGCCCGGCCGCACCCGATCAGGATTCGACCTTAATAAAAATAGTTGAAGGAAAGAACCAACTCCTCATTAAAGTCTGTCAGTCGACTGGCGGTTGGGAAGTGTATGTGAATCCCGAACTGCCCGAGTATATACCTGAGAAAATCCGCAAACAACTCGATAAGGATTTTGCGCGAAGCTCTACGAATTCACCGGTGTCGGGTACATCGAATGAAGCGAAGTTTTACAAGGTGACGACGCTCGAGACGCCGCCCGATTGCGTGCTCGAAGTCGGTGGCCTGGCACTGCGGCCGGATGGTAAGTTGCTCGCGTGTACCCGGCGCGGCGAAGTCTGGCTCGTGCATAATCCGGCCTCGGATGTCCCGAGCCAAATCCGCTT
>JANXNT010000836.1 GCA_025353985.1 Limnoglobus sp. | reverse complement strand
CCTGGCAATGCGGCAACGAATCGCGTTTACGAGATCCGCATTCGGAAGTAACCAGTTAAAACGGATGCTGTACGCCGAACCAGAACTGAAATGGCGTGTTATCGTTGATCGTTTTCGCAACATCGAAGCGTAATGTCACTCGTTCGATGAAGCTGAAAAGTGCGGTGTCCATGCGGATGCCGGCACCGAGTGCGTGCGAGACACCGCCGACGCTACGGCCATTCGTGTAGACATCGCCGACGTCGTAAAAAATCGCCAGCCAGAGGTTCCGCGCACCCGCCGTGTGATCGAGTACATCCCATTCGACATTGCGTGCGAGTGGCAAACGCAGTTCCGCATTCGCCACCCAGAGTACACTCCCTTGTCGCTGCCCGAGGTCGTAACCGCGGAACAGCGTACCACCGCCGAGTGCGAAAAACTCGCCGCGTTGCGGGAACGCGCCTTGTGCTACGAACCGCCCCGCCACGCGGGTTCCCGTCAGCGGGCCGAGGTTCCACGGTAGTTTCTTCACGGCCGCGAGTTCCCCACGCAATTGGTGCAGGCCCGCTTTCTGTTCCAGTTGCGACACACCGGAACCGTACGTCGCATCGACCCAAACACCGCACTCCGGATCCCAGTATGGCGTGTACAAGTTCAACCGATAATGCAACCCGCTGAGGTAGGTCCAGTCCGGGCGAACCGCCCCCGCAGCCCGCTCCCGAGCGAACGGCAGGAAGTTGTCTTGGTAGGTCGAAAAAACTTCCGCGTAGTGCAACGGTGGTAGATAGAAACTCGAGCCGTACTGGAAAACGTAGCGGCTAAACAGACCGGCACGGGTGGCGGTATCGCGGCCCGAGTTTCCGCTAAACGGGCCAGCTACACGCTGTTCGACGCTGAAACCGAGTTGCGTTTTCGGCAGTGGCCAGTGGTCCCATAAGCCGTCCGCGCCGATCACGATATCGCGCACATCCGAGCGATACGCCGAATACAGGCCGCCGCTATAAATCTGCGTGCGATAGACCCCCGCACGTGCCCCGAGCATCGTCGATCGCGTGTACCACGGGTCCGGGTAAAGCGCGCCGCCGATCCATGGGCCGAGGCCGAAATTCCATCGGTCGTAATCGGTCGTCAGGTCGTTTTCGTTTAGCGTCGTATAAAGGGGCACGACCGAGAAACGCGGTTCCGCCTTCCAGACATTGTTCGCCGGGTTCTTGTCGAGCAGCACGCGATCCGGGTCGATCGATATCTGTTCGGGCTTCGCAGGAAGCGTTAACTCGACGCGGATCGAACCATCGCGCAAGGTTTCGATGACGGTTTCGTGTTCGTCGAGCTTGAGCGTTTGTCCCTGATGGACCACCGGCACGCGGATCGAATATTCCTTGTCGCCGGGCATTCGGAAGCCGAGCGTGGTCGGCTCGTTGTAGTCGGCGGTTTGGCGAACGATCACCGATACCCGTTGGCGCGTATCCATCGCGGATGAGCGCGAAAACGCCATCGGTTGTTGCGGCGATTCGAGCTTCACGGACTCGACTTGCCAGTCGGTGATGCCTTTGCCGTACACCCAACGCTCGAAGAACTCATCCCACTTTTGGCCGGTGTAGGCTTCGAGTTCGGCTTTCAGATTCGAGGCTTGAAAGACCTTCCAAGAATACTTCTGAACCAGCCCCTTCGTGAAGTCGAGAAAGGCATCTTCGCCGAGGCGATCTTCGATCATTCCGAAGATCTTCGACCCGCGATCGTACGCCCCGCTGAACAGGCCGACGAGATGGTTGAACCCCGGCAAGTCGCCGGCGGCAGCGGGCATTTCGTTGCGTCGAATCGTGCCGTACAGGCTTGAGTTCCGGTAGTTCTCGCGCTGGATGTTCGGCAGCCAACCTGCGCCGCTCGGCCAGTTCAGCATCTTGTTGTTTTTGCCGTGTTTGCGGTCGAGCAAGCGGTGCGTGA
>JANXNT010000803.1 GCA_025353985.1 Limnoglobus sp. | reverse complement strand
ATGCTGCGTTTGCCGAACGGTTCACCCGCGAAGCCCGTGCGCTCGCGAAACTCAACCATCCGAACATCGTCGCGATCCACGATTTCGGCAACGCGAACGGCCTGTATTACTTCGTGATGGAGTACGTCGAAGGGGCCAATCTGCGGCACTTGCTGAAAGAGAAAGCGTTTGCGGCGAAGGACGCGCTCGCCATCGTGCCGCAGCTTTGCGATGCGCTGCAATTCGCACACGACGAAGGCATCGTCCATCGCGACATCAAGCCCGAGAACATCCTGATCGACAAGAAAGGCCGCGTCAAAATCGCCGACTTCGGCCTCGCGAAACTCCTCGGCCACGAGCATATCGACGACAACCTGACCGCCACGCACCAGGTCATGGGCACGATCAAATACATGGCCCCGGAACAGATGGAAGGCGCGAAAGACATCGACCACCGCGCCGATATTTACTCGCTCGGCGTCGTGTTTTACGAACTGCTGACCGGCGAGTTGCCGTTCGGTCGATTCGCGCCGCCATCGAAGAAAGTAATGATCGATGTCCGCCTCGACGAGATCGTTTTACGCGCCTTGGAGAAGGAGCCAAACCTGCGGTATCAACACGCGGAGGATGTAAAAACCGAGGTCGAATCGGTGGTGCGTACGCCGTATCAATCGCCGACACCGCCCGCGAACACGCCACCCGCAGCGATCCCGTTTTTCTGGGAACGCGACGAGATCGACCGCCCATTCGCACGTTGGGTGACGTTCCCGCTCATCGGTTTTTTCGTGTTCGGCCTTTTCGTCGCAATCGCCGCATCCGTAACCACACGACGCTCGTACTCCGCCGAGATGTTGGCGTTCATTTTCGCGTTCGCGTTGTTCGTTATTTGGTACGCACGGCGTGGTTACGGGATCGTCGACGCACCGACGATCGGGACGTGGACAACGGAGGAAATTGCGGCACATTTTCAGCGATGTGCAAAGATTATGAAGTACACCGCAATCGCGTTTTGTGCGAGCGGGATCTCCCTACTGAAGATCGACGACATCGTTATCTTCACCATGCTCTGGGCGATCGGTGCGGGTTTGTTCGTGTACCTCGGGTCGCGACGCCTCGCCCGGAATCGCCATCCCGGAGAACTGGCGATCGTCTTGGCGATGGTGCCATTTTCGCCCGCCGTCGTCTTCGGGCTACCGATCGGCCTGTATCTACTGCGAACGCTCGCACGCCCCGAAGTGAAAGCGTATCTGGCGGAAAACGGGACCGCTCCGGGTGCAACGCCCGAGTAATCAATCTTACTATTCTACAACGCCCTGTTTGCGGCAAGGTTCTGCATGTGGGTGAGGCCTGAACTGCCTTTTTCAGCGCCGAGTCATGGGTGATCCGGTTCCCCAAAGCGTTGCCTTGAACTGTTGGAACGAACTTTTCAGACTCGAAGATAGCCTGGCAAAGCGACCCGAACCGCAAACAGCGCGCCTTCAAAACTCTCCAGCGGGGGATTATTATCGTTTCCGCGATGGCTTGTGACCTCATGAGTTTCCGTCACTCGCGCTTCGGGCTGACAACCTATCGCACTCTCTGACGAAGGTAAAACGGCAACCCGCTTTTGAACCATGCGGCAACTTCGGCACATCCGCTACCGTTCCCGTACCATTCCTGTTTTGCGATGCTTTCGATGGTTGGCCGCCGCACAAATCGAAGTTACGATAACTACTGTTCTCATCGCCAGTCGGAGGTTCCCGATGCGACGGCCATTACTCGCAACCGCAATCGTGCTCGGCTTCGCCATTGCGGCGCGAACCGAACTGCCGAAACCCGTAGCAGGCGCAACCATGTCGATCACGCACACCGATCTCGATCGTATGGTTCTGGAAACCTTGAAGGAAATCCACAATCGAGGGGCAGCCAGTTACAACGCCGGCGATCATGCTGCTGCGTTTCGCTTGTATGAAGGTGCGATCATCACCGTGAAGCCATTCCTCGCGCATCGGCCGAAGATTCAGTCGCTGATTGCCGAAGGGATCGACCAGGTCGACAAGACGATTATGGACCCGAAAGTGAAAGCGTTCCGGTTGCACGAAGTGATCGAGCAAGTGCGTGCGGACTTGAAAGCCGAACTGAAACAAAACTTACCGACACTCGCAACGATTGCGGGCAAAGTCACACTGGGCGGGCAGCCACTCGGCGGCGTCGCGCTCGCTTACACCGCCACCGGGGCGAAGTCGTCGGTCGCCTCCGCCACCACTGCCGCCGACGGAACATTCACCGTACTCGCAGGCGTTCCCGCAGGCGCATACACCGTCACGCTTCTGGGAAACTCCGTGCCCGTCAAGTTCGCCAAGATCGAAACCTCGCCGATCAAAGTCGAGTTCAAAACCGGCGCAAACCCACAAGCCTACGAGTTGAAGTAGCGTGCCGAAAGCCATCCGTCAATAACGCCAAGTTGCACTCTCCCCGATCACACGGTTCGCGTACACTAGCATCACGCTATGATGGCAGTACCGACGCGAGGAGTTTGCGGAATGCACATTCGAGAGATTTTCGACGATCACCGGACGACGTTTAGCTTCGAGTTCTTCCCGCCGAAGACCGATGAAGCGTCCGAAGAACTCTTCCGTAATATCGCGTCGCTCCAGGAGT
>JANXNT010000751.1 GCA_025353985.1 Limnoglobus sp. | reverse complement strand
CAAGCCGATCCGGTCGCGTGGCAGGAAGCGAATCGCCTGCGAACGGTTTTCGGGCAAAAGCTGTTAAAGTAACGCGCCTCGTACGTAGAATGTGCTTTTGCGTCCCCCGATCTCGCCGAGTTCGCCTCATGCCTCCGCACGGTTTCAGTTGGGTCGATCGACCTCACATCGCGGCATTGGCGTACCCGCACGGCGTCGAAGAACTGATCTGGCTACGCGAACAGGGCATCGAAGTACTGATCTCGCTCACCGAGGATGCCGTGCCGCGGCGCTGGGTGAACGAAGCCGGTTTGATGCTGTTGCACGTGCCGATTTCGGACATGGATGCACCCACCGATAGTCAGCTTCAGACGATCCTGACGACAATCGAACGCGCGAACGGCCGCGGCGTGGCGGTCCATTGTGCCGCCGGCCGGGGGCGTACCGGCACGGTGCTGGCGGCGTACTTCGTGGCAAAAGGCGTATCGGCCGACAACGCGATTCAGAAAGTGCGATCGCTACGCCCTGGCTCAATCGAAACGCAAGAGCAAGAGTCCGCCATCCGCGACTTCGCCCGACGCAAGACACGGCCTGAAGAATCGAAGTGAACCACGAAAAACACGAATCGCACGAAAAGGAAAAGAAGGTCGGCCAAACGGCGACCGGGATTTGAACGATGCCCTGCTTACCAGTGAATTGGTTATAAGCGGCGAGGGTTCCGACCCTATACCAGACGTTTGTGTTGTTGTCGATAAAATAAATTACGCGATACTGCATATTAATGCTCACCGAAAAGCTGCGGGGATAGCGATTGCCTTTTTTGTTGTTTTTAAGTGGCTGCAATCGAAGTGATGGATGATTGGGATTGACGCAAAAAAGTTTAAAGGCTTACGCAGCGAGTTTTCTGAATGTCTTCCGGCAAATCGCCAAAGAGATAACGGTAACGGCTATTCCGCACATTTCTCTGTGCGGGTGATAGGTTCGTCGTGTCTGACGGTGGGGCCGGATCAGCCATCAGTCCGCCATTCACTTTTGAACTTCTTTGTGTTCGCTGAGCCATTGTTCGAAAAGTTC
>JANXNT010000731.1 GCA_025353985.1 Limnoglobus sp. | reverse complement strand
GTCGGAATTGCGAAAGTTATAAAACCGTGTGTTTGGTGTTTTTTTCGTCTCAAAATGCCACTTTTTGATCGCAAATGGCTTATTGGTTAATGGCCGATTTGACATATCTTATCATCCTATCGTGGGTTATGCCGATCGGTGCCGTTCCTCGACTCGTCGCAACTACCGACCAAAAATCGACCGGACGCGCCTTTTCTATGTCGTCGCGCGCACTTTCTATGTCACGGCGCGCCTTTTCTATGTCATTGCGCGTCCTTTCTATGTCACTCCGTGCACGACGCGAATTCCGACTTACGTCAAATCGTCTAAAACTTATTGACTTCAAGAATTCGTGTGGGTACTACTTGCCGTACGGCAACTTGCCGTCGCTGCGTGGCTTCGTTTTGCCGTAGCCGCCGACCTTGTCGTAGACGCGAACGTAATCGACGACCATCTCGACGGGGAACGCGGTCGACTTGTCGGGGTTGCCGAGGAACTTGCCGCCGACGGCGAGGTTCATTACGAGGTAAAACGGCTGGTCGAACGGCGCGGGCCACGCGTTCAAATCGGCTTCTTTGGTCGGGTTGACGCCCTTCGTGCCATCGGACTTGCTGCTGCTCCACCAGAACGACTGCGTCGCGTAGGTTTTGCCATCGAGCAACCAGCGCATCTCGCCCGGTTCCCACTCGAGTGTGTAGACGTGGAAGTCCGCAATCGTGCCATTGTTGGGCATGATTGTGTCTTTGCTGATGTGCGTATTCGCAGGCCACTTCGCGCCGAAGTGCAGCGTACCGAGGATTTTGTTCGGCTCTTGTCCCTTGGCTTCGAGAATGTCGATCTCACCGGATGCGGGCCAGGTGCCGAACGTGTCTTTTTGCGGAAGCATCCAAAGTGCAGGCCACACGCCTTGCCCGGTAGGTAGTTTCGCACGGAATTCGAACTTGCCGTAAGTTTTGTTGAAGAGTTCGCTGCCATCCTTCTTGCGGCTTTTTATCCGTGCGGAACTGTACCCGCAATCGTGCAGCGATTCCTTGATCGCCCGGATATGCAGCATCCCATCTTTCTGGAACGCATTGTCCGCATCGCGGGTGTAATACTGGAGTTCGTCGTTGCCCCACCCGCGAATCCACTGGTTCGCGTTGTAGTCGTAGAAACCGTTGCCGATATCAAAGTCCCACTTCGCGCGGTCGATCTCCTTGCCGTCGAATTCATCGCTCCAGACCATCTTCCATTCGGTAGCCACCGGCTCCGCCGCATGGTGCGTCGTCCCAAGTGGAATCGCCAAGAGAATCGCGGGCCAAAACCAGAGTAAACAGCGCATGATCGATCCTCATTTTGCGATATGCAACGAGCCTATGAAAGACTGGCTCATCCTATTCCGAACACCGGGTTTGTCCTGATCCGATTGACAAGCCCGCCTTGATCGGTGACAATTCGAAAAACGCCTTCCCCACACATCACGAGTCACACATGGACCACGACCAGCGATTCAAGGTGTTGATTCGTGAATTCTTCCCGCAGTTCATGCAACTCTTTCTGCCCAAGTGGGCAGAGGAGTTCGATTTCACCTCGACCGAGTGGCTCGATAAGGAAGTATTGCCCGACCCTCCCGAAGGCGAACGCCACATTCTCGACCTCGTGGCGAAGATCCGCACCGTCGTGAATCTGACCTCGCGCACATCGGAC
>JANXNT010000726.1 GCA_025353985.1 Limnoglobus sp. | reverse complement strand
CCGGGCCGCTGGAGCAGGTCGATTCCTGCTGCTGGCGTATCCCGAAGAGCTACCGCCAGGGGATGCGCGTCGATGGCCTGATCTTCGCCAACGACAAGTTGATGAAGCAGCTCGTCCACGACCAGGCCCCCGAGCAGGTCGCCAACGTCGCCTGCTTGCCGGGCATCCAGACGGCCAGCATGGCCATGCCCGACATACATTGGGGTTACGGCTTCTGCATCGGCGGCGTCTGTGCCACCGACCCCGCCGAAGGCGGCGTCATATCACCTGGAGGTGTTGGCTACGATATCAACTGCCTTCCCGGCGATACTCCCGTTCGTTTCAAACACGGTTACACCAAACGCATCTCCGAAATCGACACGCCGGCGGCCGATCTCGAACTCGATTGCCTCGACGCGCAAACGGATCGGTTGACCACGACGAAAGTCGAAGGTTGGTTCGGTCAGAAGCCGAAATCGCCGGTTCTGGAACTCATCTGCGAATCGGGTGACCGCGTCCGTGCCACGGCCGATCACCCGTTCTGGACGCCGCAGGGAATGCAAACGCTCGGCTCGCTCCGCGTCGGCGATCGCGTGGCGACTTCGCCATTCGATGGCGTGCCGTACGAACTGCCACCGGATCGCGTCATCGTTTCTGAATCGGACATCATCGGCAAATTATCGGCCCGCGGCATCGGTGGAAACCGCGTCGAACAAGTCTTGAACTACCTGCGCAAACGCAAATTGTCGTCGATCTCGTATCGCTCGGTCGCGTTCCCATATTTGTGTAAAATCGTCGGCTTCGTGATGGGCGACGGCTCGCTGAACTTTGCTAAAACGTCCGGCAAAGGCACGGTGAGCTTCTACGGAAGGCGCGACGATCTCGAAGCGATTCAGGCCGATCTGGCTAGCATTGATGTGTGTTGCTCAAAGGTCTATTCGCACGAACGCGAACACCACATTCACAATGGCTACGCGGAATACGATTTCGTTCGCGTTGAGGAACACAACAAAGTCGTCAGCACGGGATTCACGGTTTTGCTCGAGTGCCTCGGCGTGCCGGTCGGGAACAAAGCGGGGCAATCGTACCCGTTGCCCGTGTGGTTGCACGATGCGCCGCGTTGGCAGAAGCGGTTGTTCCTGTCTGCGATTTTCGGCGCGGAACTCACCTCGCCCGCAACGGTGCCCGGCCACGGCACGGTCTTCACCGCGCCGACACTGACGATGAGCAAACGCCCCGATCATGCGGCATCGGCGCGTCAATTCCTCGAAGGACTTGCGGGAATGC
>JANXNT010000707.1 GCA_025353985.1 Limnoglobus sp. | reverse complement strand
CTCGACGCGGAATTTCCGTTTTCGTAGGGTCGCGACATGCCAGGCTCCACACCGTCGAATCATGTCGCCTCATTGGCCGAGGAATTCGTCGAGCGATACCGGAGTGGCGAACGACCATCTATCGGAGAGTATGTCGAACGGTTCCCGGATTTAGCGGGCGAAATCCGGGACATCTTTCCGGCCGTGGCCATGATGGAGAACATCGCATTGGGCCGCGAGTCGCTGGATGGCCACGAGCCGACTGGCGGACCCATCGCGATTTCTCAGGTCGGTGATTTCCGGATTGTCCGCGAGGTCGGCCGTGGCGGTATGGGCGTGGTGTATGAGGCCGAGCAGATGTCGCTTGGCCGGTTCGTTGCTCTCAAACTGTTACCCGGTCAAGTGGCCGCGAATGCCCAACAGAAAGAGCGGTTCCTCCGCGAAGCGAAAGCGGCCGCGAAGTTGCACCATACTAACATCGTCCCGGTGTTCGGGTTCGGCGAGGCGGACCACATCCCCTACTACGCGATGCAGTTTATTTGCGGGCAAGGTGTGGACGCAGTCATCGCCGAGTTGCGTGCCCAATTCGAGGGTCGGGCGAAGGCCGGTACCCTGGCGGCCGACCTCACGCAGACGCTGTGTGCCGGCGCATTCGATTCCCTTTCCGATCGAGCGAACCTATCACCCCGTGGCTTGGCCGGGAAACAATCGCTTTCCGGTGACAGCACCAAGACGAACCGTGGGCCGCTGTGGCAGGGTATCGCCCGGCTCGGAGTCCAAGTCGCGGGTGCCCTCGCGCACGCCCACCAACTCGGGGTACTGCATCGCGATGTGAAGCCAAGCAACTTGCTACTGGACGTCCACGGGACGGCATGGGTGACGGACTTCGGGTTGGCCAAGACGGAGGGTCAGCCCGATCTGACAGGCATAGGCGACGTGCTCGGTACGCTTCGATACCTGCCGCCCGAGTCGCTCGACGGGAAGGCGGATGCCCGCGGGGACGTATACGCCATTGGGTTGACGCTTTACGAATTGCTCACCCTGCGGCCGGCGTTCGATGCCCCGGATCGTGCCACACTGTTGCGACAGGTTATGACTGCGAATCCACCCCCATTACGGAAGTTCATTCCCACATTGCCACGCGACCTCGCCACCATCGTCCAGAAAGCGATTCAAAAAGATCCAGACCGGCGTTATCAGACCGCCTCGGCCTTAGCGGACGACCTTCAGCGTTATTTGGACAACCGCCCAATCGCGGCTCGTCCGGTGAGCGCTATCGGGCACTTTTGGCGGGCGTGTAAGCGGAACAAACTGGCATCCCTGATGGCCGCTGTTGCGCTCCTCGCGGTCTTCATTGGGGCCAACGGCGCAGTTTGGGGATGGAAGACGGCCCTCGACTCGGCCGACAAACTGCGCGACGAGCGAGACGAAGTCCGGTCGCTGAATACCGTTGCCGCGGAACGATTGTATGTCGCCGACATGAATCGCGCACAGTTGAGCTGGTACGGCGGGAACGTCTCCTTAGTCCGCGACTTACTCGCCTCCCAACACCCGACTGCGGGCGGCCCCGACCGACGGGGGATCGAGTGGTATTACTTGAACCGACTGGTGAACACCACGACTCTGGTGATCCCAACCAAAGTGCGTCGATTTCCTATCCTGCTCATCAGCCCGAACGGTGACAAGATCGCGATGGTCACGGGCGCAGGTGTCGAGGTGTGGCGGGCGGACGGGCAGCCACTCTGGACATTTAGCGGGGCGGACAAAAGCCCATTCTGGTACTCGGCCTGTTTCAGCCCGACTGGCGACCGATTGGTGTGCACCGACATTGAGGGGAAGGAGCATGTCCTTCGCGTACTCGATGCGGCCACAGGCGTTTTGCTGCGGACTGTGCCAGGCGTCCGGGACGACACCGTGCTGGCGTTTTCTCCGAAGGGGGACGTGGTGGTCGGGGCCACTACGGACGGTCCAATACGAATCTGGGATGCGGTGACGTGGGCGGAGCGAGAGCCGCTCCTCGGGCACCTGAAAGATGTGCGACAGGCGTCGTTTACCTCGGATGGAAAACGGTTGGTGACGGTCGGTGTGGGCAAGGGGAAAGTCAGCGAGTTGCGGGTGTGGGACACGCAGAAGATGCCGTGGGAACTCGTCGGGCAGTCTCAAGACGAGGTCGGCACGCCCGAATGCTTGACGTTGCGGGCCGACGGCGGGTGGGTGGTCGGCTGCTCGTCGGGGGAGGTTCGCGCGTGGGACTTATCCACGACCGCCCCTCGGCTGGTCTGGCGGCGGCAGTGCGGAGGACAAAGAGTCGCGTATCATCCGGACGGTACCCGCGTCTTCGTCGCGTGCAACGACAGCGTTGTTCGCGTGATCGACCCATCGACCGGAGCCGACCTGGACCCACTACGCGGCCACGAGAACGCGGTCGAAGCGGTGGCCGTTGCCCAGGACGGGACGTGGGCCGCATCCGCCGCGCGAGATCGGACGATACGAATTTGGCCTTTCCCCGCTGTAACGGGCATACGCCGTTTCGATGCCCATAGTGGCAAAATCGAGTCGGCGGCCCTTCGGCCCGACGGGGCGGAATTAGTGACGGTGGCGGTGAACAAGGG
>JANXNT010000653.1 GCA_025353985.1 Limnoglobus sp. | reverse complement strand
GACGCTCCAAAGGCAAGCCTACGGCTACCGCGACCAGGAGTTTTTCGAGTTACGCATCTACGCAATCCACAAAGCCGAGTACGCACTTGTCGGATGAGCCAAATTCTAATTCACCACCGCAGTTCGTGCCAGTGTGTCGACGAGTTTGAGGAGCGTGGGCGTGCGAAAGGGTCCGTGCATTTCGACTACGTGGGCGGCCGCATCTGCGGGCGTCATGCCCACGACTGACACGTATAGCGGCGCGAGACTGCCACCCCGACAGACCGCAATCGCGTCGGTGGCGCTCGCAAAACGAGTCTTCGCCACACCGACGACCACCCCGCCAATGGCATCGTGCAAATGTGCACCTAGTCCCATCGCCCCCGCCCCGAGCCACACGTAACCGTCGACCACGAGCACATCGGCACGCGGGCCTTTACCCAGTACGCCGAGCAGGCACGGTAACTCCCGCCGATAAAACGCCCCCGGTTCGTATTCCGCAACATCGGGAAAACAGGCCACCGCCTGGAATTCGACAATCTCGGTCGCCCAACCGCGGAACCAGATCGCCGCCGCCACCGCACCTGTGGGACGGTAATCGACATCGACGCACGCAATCCGAATCTCGTCGTCAGTAGCCATTGGAAGTGGCTCCGTTTGGCTGTCACTCGCCGATCTTTGCGTCCGACGGCAGCAGGATCTTCGTGCCGGGGCGCATCGCTTCATCAGCGCGTTGGGTGGGGTTCAGATCCCAGATTTTGCCCCACATGTTTTCGTCGCCGTAGGCGGCCTTCGCGACTTCTTTCATCGTCATGCCGCCGGTCGGGATCGCGTATTGGCGGTAGCCAACGGTGGGCCGTGACGCGGGTGCGGCAGCCCACTCGATGTTCGATTTCTCCGTTGAAGCGGCGACCGGTTGGCCGATCAGCGTCGCGTACTTTTTGCGGAGTACGTGGATCGGCGGAATCTCGACGCGGGGCACTTGCGAGAGTATTGCGTTGCGGTTGTAGGCTTTCAGCGCTTCGCCGTAACGATCGTCGCCGAGATATTGTTTACTGACGCTCGCCCACGTTTCGCCGCCTCCCTTCGGGTAGTGCAAATCGACGTCGTAATCGGTGCGAGTTTCGCCGACAGCTGGCACGGCGGGCTTCGCGTCGAACGGCTCCAGCTTCGCCGGTTCGGGTAGCACTGGATTGACATCGATCTTCGGCAGCGCGGGCGTCACTTCGATCTTGGGTATTACTGCTGGCGCGACTTCGATCTTGGGCAACACCTGGGGCACAGCTTCGATCTTGGGCATCGGCACTTCGAATTTCGCTTCCGGCTTCTTCACCTCGATGATCGGAGTCTTCGGCGCGGGAACGTCGAGCGTGGGTGATCCCGTAACGGGCGGCGTGATTAACATCGGCGACATAGGCAAAGTCAACACGGGTGCCACGGGCGCTGGTGGCGTAACGCCGGTCTGCACGAGCATCGGGACTTCGATGACTTTCGGCACATTCAAATCGAAGTTCGGGATCGTTGGTGCGGTGGAAGTGACCGGCGCGGGTACCGTTATCACTGGCTCCGATGCGCTCACGAGTGTCAGTGTCGGTGCTCGCGTCGGCCGATCTGGGTCCGGGATTCGCATCTCCGGGATCCACGCCGACAACTTCTGTTGCAAGTCTTTGGTCATCGGCAAGGGCAGCCACTGTGCGATCAATCCTTTCGGATCAATCCAGACTGGCTGCGGCTGTTTTTCGTTGGCGTCAATCTTCGGCGAGTCGATTGTTATCTTCGGCAACTCGATCGTCGGCGTAGCGGTCACCGTGGGTGATGGCACGTCCAGGTCTAATTTGCCGAGCGAGATCTCGGGAACCTTCACGTCTATTAGCGGCGTGATCGGCACGGGTGGCAGTGGAGCTTCGGCTTTGACCGGCTCGGCGACTTGCACTTCGGCGATGGCTCGGTTCGGCACGGGCGGTGGCCAGACCATGCGTAACACGCCTGCGCCGACGGCCAAACTGACTAGCCCCGTGGTGATGACGCCTTTCTGGCGCGTGGGCTTTAACAACGATCGCGCGAACTCTGGTAGCCACGCGTACGACGACGACACCGGCGGTTTCGCTGGCTCGACTGGCGGTGACTGTTTAACGCTCGGTGGGGTCGGCGGCAATGGCTTCATGCTCGGCATCGGCGGCGGCAATTGTGGCGCGGCAGCCAACAGTGGGGCCTGCACGGGCGTCGTCGGTTTCGGCAACGGCGGCAGCAATGTCGAACCGTACGATGGCTCCGCGAGCGGCTTCATCGCCGGTAACACAGGCAACGAAATGGGGTCGAAACCGAGTGTGTTGAGGTCGCTCATCCGTGAACACCTTTTATTGACTTCAAAAGCCCACCCAGCGGAAGTCGCAAGACTTCTGACTGTAGCCCTCTCGCTCCGCGAGAGGACAGCAAAAAACCATCGAAACCGAACGGATATGCGATTAACGCAAGCCATTCGCTTACCTCTCGCGGAGCGAGAGGGCTACCTTACGTTCGGATCGCCACCCGCAATTTCGCGCTGCGGGATCGTGGGTTTCGTGCCGATTCCACATCGGTCGCTTCCACTGGCTTCTTGTTCACCGGCTGCCACGCCGGTTGCCCGCGAAACGCCATCTTCACGCGGCGATCTTCCAGCGAATGGAAGCTAATTAACCCAACGCGGCCACCCGGTTTCACGACCTTCGGCAAGATCGCTAACAGGCGATCCAGCGCGCTGAGTTCGTCGTTCACCGCTACCCGCAATGCCTGGAATGTCCGCGTCGCCGGGTGGATTCGCCGCGTGTCCGGCCCCCACGGTACGCTATGTTTCACCACGTCGGCAAGATCGGCTGTCGTAGCGAACGGTTGCGTCTGCCGTCGTTCGACGATCCGCCGCGCGATCTTGCGGCTATGTCGTTCTTCGCCGTACTCGAATATCAAGTCCGCCAGCCCGCCCTCACTAAGGCGGTTCACAAGGTCCGCCGCCGTCTGGCCGCCATTCCGGTCGAGCCGCATATCGAGCGGCCCATCGTGCTGAAAGCTGAAACCGCGCGTCGGGTCGTCCATTTGATCCGAGCAAAACCCGAGGTCGGCGAGCACGCCATCGACCGCACCCAGCCCCGCATTCTTCAGCACATCATCGAGCTGATCGAAGTTCGCACGAATCAGCGTAAACGGCAGCCCTTGCAGCGTCACCGTGGCGAGCGCGAGCATCGCATCGTCCTGATCCAGCCCGAACAGATGGCCATTCGGCGCAATCCGCTCGGCAATCAATTTCGCATGACCGCCAACGCCGGTCGTGCAATCGACCCACGTCTCGCCGGGCTTCGGATCGAGCAAAGTCAGCGTTTCGAGCGGCAACACGGGCAGGTGCCGCGCGATGGTGTTTGGGGTCATACGGTATCTGGCAAAAGCGGTCAAGTCGAACGGGAACCTACGGTTGAATTACGAAATGGCATCGACGCAAGGACGCGAAATGTCCCGGTTTTGGTTTTATCCCAACGGGATTCCAGCGATTAGCCCCAGGTCGCGTTTCGCGCACCTGGGGCACACTCGGTTTTTGGTTCAATTAGCCGCGCCGCGTAGGCTTTGCGCAGCGAAGCGCGGGGCGGAAACTCTCGTAACCATCGTGCATCATCCGAGATCGCCGAGCCAATTCCCCGCAAGGCAACGCAGTGAAGGATTCTATGTTTCCATGTATTCGTAGCGGAAGTCGTGAGACTTCTGACGTAGTCTCTCGCTGCGCATGAGGTTTTGCGACGGACAGATACATTGCGATTTTCGCGTGAATACGCACCGGTTGCGCGTTTGCAGTCCTAAAGTGATTCCCAGGATCTGAAATCACCACCCAATGAAGTTCCTGGGGAAGGTTGGTATCGCGACGAGCATCTGTCGGAATTGCGTTGCTGTTTTCACATGTGGGAGAAGTACCTGAAAATGATCGGCGAAGTCGATGAGGCGATCGCGGTTCAAATGCGCAGCATGAAGAAGACCACGGTGTTGCCGCCGTTGCCGCCGTTGCCGCCGCGAAAACATGTGCGCGGTCGTCGTCCGCACGATCCGAAGTTCGATGTGCGGATGGCGTTGTAACTGATGCTGGGCCTCGATCTGACGGAGTTGGAAGGTCTCGACGAGATGAATGCGTTGACGCTCATCAGTGAATTGGGCACGGACTTCACGAAGTGGCCGACGGTCAAACATTTTGCCTCGTGGCTGGGGTTGTGCCCGAACTTTCAGAAGACGGGCGGGAAGGTGAAGTCGAGCAAGACCCGTCGCGGCAAGGGCCACGCGGCGTACACGTTTCGGTTGCAGCGTGGAGCCTGATGCGCAGCAAGAGTTATCTAGTCGCGAGTCTGCGACGTCAGCGTTCGCGGTTGGGCGCGCCGAAGGCGATCACGGCGCTGGCGCACAAGCTCGCGCGTATCTTGTACAACCTGATGCGGTATGGCGTCGAGTATATGCAAAAGACCGAAGCCGAGTACGCCGATCAAGAGCGAGCGCGACAAGAAAAGAGCTTCCACCGCAGGGCAAAAGAGTTGGGCTATGAGGTGCATCGCCCACCGGCAAACGAAGAGCCGATACTAGCGATGGCCTGAGTGATGTGTGATGAGAGAGCATTGACAATTCGGAAAGCGATGCTGCTTTGAAAAACTCGAGGACGGCCAGCTCAACCGGTGCGCGCTGAAGGTGATGCAGAGCACCGGTCACTGCGACGGGTTAACGCTCGCCGCCAGGGGAAGTTCCTGGGGCGGCCCGCTTCTTACGCGGCTTCGGGCGTGGCAACTCCTCAAACGTTGTCCGCAAGAGCCGACACAACGCTACATGGTCCGCCCACCACTTGGGCGGCAGAGCGAGGTGCGGCTTGGCTCCCGGATAAGGCGGCACTTCGGCTGCGTCCGGCACCAACGCCCTGCCGGCCGACGCGACCCGCAAGAGGTAGACCTCCCCGTCCGAGAATTGCACCTCCGCGACGGCCCGCGACCGCCCCAAACTGCGCACGATATACACCAGTGCGGCCGACCTGCTCGCCACCCGGATGCCCTCCTGCCTGCCGAACAGGTGTTTATCTCGCGCTTTGCGCGAGATAAACACCTCTCTTTACTTCGCTAGGAACGTCCCAGCGATTTTCGCGAATCGAATGACTTTTCACGCTTTTTGCGGATTCACTGTTGCATCCGGTGCGCGAGATAAGCAAATAAATGCTTCTCG
>JANXNT010000643.1 GCA_025353985.1 Limnoglobus sp. | reverse complement strand
GATGCGATTGTGCTGCAAAAAGTACGGCCAGAATTTTGTTGACAGGCCCAACCGAGTCGGTATTGTTCGCCCGGCACGTATTCTAATACTGGCCGAGTTGCGGCAATACAGGAGGTGGGCACAAGATGCGTAAAGCAAGTTTCGCGTTTGCAGTGGTGGCAGTCATTCTGGCGACGGCAGGGACGGCGTCGGCGCAAGCGCCGTTCGTTTCGAAGCCGATCGACACGGATAAATACCTCATCCGTCCGTCGGCAGCCATCGGCAACGCTACGGGGCAAGCCACCAACGGCATCATTCGCACGGCGGCGTTGACGGTGGCCAACACCATCGAAGACAACGGCTTCGTGCGAACATTTAACAACGTGCTCGGTCGCCGCGCGCAACCGACGCCGAACCAGGCCGGTTTCAGCGCGTTGCCAATGGCTTCGTCGTATCAGTCGATGAAGTACCGAAACTCGTTCGTGCCACTTTCGCCGATCGCGTCGACGTATGGCAAGTCGCCGAATATTCGGTAGTGGAAAATTAGCCGAGTTCCCTGGGTGCGCGCGACCCAGGGCTAATCGCTGAAATCCCATTGGGATAAAAACCGAAACCCGGATGACCAGCCACTTCACTTCACTTCGCATACCCCCACGGAACCATTCCCGAATTTCTTCAACCGCCTGAAGGATAAATGGATTGCAATCTTCGCGGTTCGTTACCATAATGCCGATGGGTTGATCGTTCACTTTCCAAAAGAGGCTGTCATGCAACGCGTACTTGCGAATCTCGGTTTCGTCACACTGGGCGTGCTCATCCTGCTTCTCAGCGCGAGCGATGCCAACTCCGAAGAGAAGAAAAAAGGCGGAGCCAAGAAGAAAAACGATGGCATCGTCGAGGATTGGGGCAAGTCCGATGCGTTCGAAGCGGGCAAAGTGGTCGCGTTCTGGCTTTGGAACGAAGACGATACGTGGTACTTCCGGACGACCGGCGGCGGAGAAATGGTTACGCACCGGTTCCATGGTAAAATTGCAGTCCTCGGCGGCAAGCTCATTGATTTGAAAGGCGAAAAAGGCGAGTATGGCGGCAAAAACGTCGATCGCTACGTCTTCAAAAAATCGTTCATCGAGTTCGACTTCAAAACTTCCGGTGGCACCGACGGTTTGAACTTCAAAGTCAGCGAAGCCGCAACCGAGTTGAAGTTCAGCATCGCGATCGATGGCGAAGCGAAGACGAAGCACATCCGCGTCGGCAAAGCGGGCGATCACCCGTTCGAAGCCGAATTCAAGGCACCCGCACACCCGGTCAACAAGAGCAAGAAATAAACGTGAGACATACGAAACCCAAAGTCAATAAGTTTTCGGCGATTTGACGCAAGTCGGAATTCGCGACAAGTCTACTTTTTCGCCTCTTTCGGCCCGAGTAAGACCGCCAGTTTGTCTGGATGTTTGCAGATGTGTTCGCCGACGCCGCTGAAGAAGAAGAGTAGCTGTTCGGACCCTTGCTCTGCCATTTTCGGTGCGGCAGGGCCTGCCATCCGCAACAAGGC
>JANXNT010000619.1 GCA_025353985.1 Limnoglobus sp. | reverse complement strand
CCACGCATCGACCGCATCCGATTCCTCGGCGTTCCAATCATCGACCGCATCATCGTAGGCGAGGTTGAACGCATCGACCGCGTTGGCGTCGGCGAGGTTCCAGTCCGCAACGGCGATGGCCATCTTCGCGTTGAACGCATTGACGGCTACGGTTTCGTCGCTCGTCCACGCCGCATCGGCCGTCGCCATACGCGAATCGTACGCCGCAACCGCAGTGGCCATCTTGCCGTGGTAGCTTACGAGTGCGGCGGTTTGGATCGGCAGGAACGCGCTCCACGCGGCGCTTTCGCTGGAATTCCAGGCAGAGACGGCAGTAGCGAGCGCCGCATTTTGGGAAACTTCGTTAGTACACGATCAGCTTCCCGCCGATAAAATCCTCACCTTCCCAGCCACATGGAAAATGGCCCTTAACGAACCACTCGCAAATGTCGCGCAAAAGTTTGGTCTCAACAATCCCACCATATACGGCCTCAATACAGGCTCCTAATACGGTGAAACTGATGTCCGATTCCTTCAGCGGGCTGTTTAACACTTTCACTTTCAGAAATCCGAGTTGTGCCTTAATCCAATCCACGTGAGCGTTCCATTCCTGATACTGCGCACGATCATGCCGTTGAACTTCATGACCAACAATATTCATCGCTTCGAGCGTCATATCCGCCCAGTCGCCGGGATACTTCGCTCTGCTAGTAGCAATCGCTTCGTCCCAACTGCTTACTCTCACTATCGATTTGTCCTCGATCAGTTGGCCTACCTTCGTAAACCAGTCGGCTTTCCTATATCGCTCGATGAGTTCCGTCGCAGATTCCATGTTATTATTCTTTATTTCTTCAACTGATTCGGTGCGTTTGTTGTAGGACGGCCTCCAATAAACGTTCGACCTTGGCGGCCCATTCGACCATGCATTTCTGAGCCATTGCTTCCGGATCGAGTTCTGTCGATCGAGAAACGAGCCGTCGGAAAAACTCTCCATATACAGAGAAGACTTCTGCAATCGTCATCGAACGATCGTATACGACGTTAGTGCGTATTGGTAAACCACTGAACGTTTTTACGTGGAACGTGTTAGACGGAGTTCTGGAGTGAACAATTTCCACTTCTCTGCCCTGGAAGTGAAAAGACAAATTCACTTCCGTTTCATTCAGATCCATTAAATCTGTCAGCAATCGCAGAAGACTTCTCAAAAAATCAGAGCCTTCCCGATCAAGTCGCAGCCGATTCCTTCGTCCTGAGACTACGATTACCGCCTCGTCATCTTTCTCAAGTAGCTCGACAATCCACGCCGTCCACACATGAAAAGCTTGATTATCTGGATAATCGCTCGGACGGTCCGTGACGATGTCCAAGCCTATCTGTGCAACAGAAGATAGCTCCAGTTTTAACATATAACAATAGCACCTATATAAATAATTGTGACGACGGAGGGCGACCTATAAAAGTGTTATTTTGGTGGCACTTTCTTTGGTGGCACACGCTTATCGTTAGGATCGAGCGGATACGCAGTCTTCACATTTCCAAACTCATCGATGATAACAACTGCTTTCAGTGTTGGAACGGTTTCGATGTCATTCTCTTTGCCTTTGACTTTGGGGTCGAT
>JANXNT010000590.1 GCA_025353985.1 Limnoglobus sp. | reverse complement strand
GGCCCTCTCCGAAGCGGAGTGAAGCGAGTGGGTAACGGAAATCGGGTGATCGTTTTCGCGAAAATTTGATGAAAAGGCCAACATCACATCACTTGGGCTTCAACCATGGTCATCGTGGCCGATGCGTCGCGTCTCGAAGACTCGCCACGACTGGTTTTTTTAGGGTATTTGCCCCCGCGCAGGCTAAAGACCTGCGGCTACCAGAAAAGAAGAAGAACGAAGGACGCAAGTGCTACCCAAAATCACCGTTTTTTGAATCATGCCCATTCTCTGCCGCGTCAAGTATAACTCCTGAGTGCACGCGGATTACGCGGAGAAATCGATGATGCGATTCCTTACGATTGCGGTCTTGACCTTCGCTACTGTTTCCATCCAAGCCGCTGAGCCGATGGCGACTTCGTTGCTTGCACTGCAAGAGCAGATGCGGACGATGATCGATGCGGCAGAGCCGTCGGTTGTGTCGATTGTCGTTTCGTCGAACGCGAAATACCCGGCTCGTAACGAATCGAAACCGTGGCAACTCGGCGCGTACCAGAAACTCACGCGGCAGTTGCCGGGCTTCGCCCAAGATCGCGATCGGCTCGACCTTGAAGACATTCGCAATATTCCCGACAACTCGTTCGCGACTGGCGTCGTCATCGACTCCGCCGGGCTGATCCTTACGAACTATCACGCGATTGATGGTGCCCGCAAAATCTACGTGCGTTTCTCCGGTGGCGGTGGTTCGTATGCGGATATTCACGCGGCGGATGCACGGAGCGACCTGGCCGTGCTCAAGCTCATTGATGTCGGTATGAAGCTGAAAGCAGTGAAGTTTGCCGATGTGCAACTTCACGACCAACCGGGCGGCGCAAAGGCGAACGTCTATCGCGGGATGTGGGTGCTATCACTCGCGCACCCGTTCGCGTCGGGCTTCGCCGACGGTCAACCGAGCGCGTCGTGGGGCATACTCAGCAACGTGCGGCGGCGCGTCGCGTCGGCCGGTTCGGAAGAGCAACGCCAGGGATTTTTGCACCAGTATGGCAGCTTATTGCAGACCGATGCGCGGCTCAACTTCGGTTGCAGTGGCGGCGCGCTTTTGAATCTGAACGGCGAACTGATCGGGCTGACATCGTCGGTCGCCGCCGTGACGGGAAGTGAAGCGAGCGGCGGTTACGCGATCCCGATTGACCCGATTTATCGCGGCATCATCGAGGCATTAAAAGAAGGCACGGAGGTCGAGTACGGCATCTCCGTCGTGGGCCAACCGGGCGCCAATCCGATGCTGGCTTCGTCGCAGGTCGTCAACGCGTACGCCAGCTCGCACGGGGTGCGGTCGGG
>JANXNT010000589.1 GCA_025353985.1 Limnoglobus sp. | reverse complement strand
CGCGTTCCGGTTCGGCGGGCCGAGTTTCACGGTGTGCAGCGAAGAGACATCGGCGGGCCGGGCGCTCGAACTGGCGGTGCGGGCACTGCGTGCGGGGGAACTCGATCGCGCGGTGGTCGGTGGTGTCGAACTGGCGGGCGACCCGCGTGCGATGCACGCGACGGCGGCGGATCGGCCGTTCTCCCCGGATGGCCAGCCGATGCCGTTCGGACGGTTTTCGTTCGGCAGTGTTCCCGGTGAAGGTGCGGCGGCGGTGGTCCTGAAGCGGCTCGCCGATGCCGAGCGCGATGGCGACCGGGTCTACGCCGTCCTCCGTGGTGTCGGCACGGCATCGGGTGGCGCGATGGAAGCGGTCGTGGCCGATTCTGCCACGTACGCTTCGTCGTTGTTACGCGCCTGTTCGGATGCGCAAATCGACCCGGCGAGCATTGGCTATCTCGATGCCTCTGCGGGTGGCACGCCGTGCGAAGACCGCATCGAAGCCGAGGCGCTCGCGGCACTCTTGAAAGCCACGACGCGGACGATGCCACTTGAGATTAGCGCGACGAAGGCGCAGGTCGGGCACACCGGTTTTGCCAGCGTACTGGTGGCGGTCGTGAAGGCCAGCTTGTCGCTGTACCACCAGATTTTGCCCGCGATACCGAGCGAGGAACGCCGCACCGAACTCGACGCGGTGACAGCCGATTGTCACTTCCCGAGCGCGCCACGCTACTGGTTGCAAGATCGCAACGCGGGCCTGCGCCGTGCGGCGGTTGCGGGAGTCGGCGTCGATGGTTCGTGCGTTCATGCGGTGCTCGAAGAACATGCTGCGGAGCAGGCGAGCAAGCCGCAGGAGGCGGAACGCCAACAGCCGCTCGGGGCACGCCGCGAAGCGGTGTTTGCCATCGAAGGCGATACGACGGCGGAACTGACCGATGGCCTCGGACGCTTAACAGCGTGGCTCCCCGATGGCGTGCGACCGATCGAAAGCCTGGCACGCGACTGGTTTCGCCGCGTGCCCGCCAACGTGCGCCGGAAACTCGCCGTCACGCTCGTGGCGCGTTCGACGGCCGAATTGAAAGAGCAAATCGCGTTCGCGGTGCGTGCCATTACGGCGCGCCCGGAGACGCCGATCCCCGACCCGAAAG